>NZ_JBGSQZ010000234.1:0-31086 GCF_041737865.1 Chamaesiphon sp. | reverse complement strand
TTTTTGGAAATAGCTAAAAACTAGAGAATTTTCGTGCTTATTTCATGAAAATTAATAATGATATAAACATCGAGAATGCAATTTCAAGACAGTTTTAATTGGTAGTCTTTGTCGTAGAATTTGAAGTGCGGAATGTGGGTTCAAACATTCTCTAAGATAGATAAGACCATCACCGATTAAATCATGCTCGCCCGAACACCCATTGTTGTTGTCCTCAATCAAGTTAGCGTACCCTCCGCTCGTCAATTGATGACAGCACTACCAGGATCGCAACTATATGGGTTAGCAAGTCGGACGACAGATGTGGATGTGAGTTTTGCGAACTTTGGCGATACGGTGCGGCAATTATATTGTGAGGGTGTGCCGATTATCGGGCTGTGTGCGGCGGGAATTTTGATTCGGACGCTGGCACCAGTGCTGACCGATACCAAGACAGAACCGCCTGTTGTCGCTGTAGCTGCGGATGGGAGTGCGGTGGTACCGCTATTGGGTGGGATGACGGGGGTAAACGATCTTGCCGAAAAAATTGCCGCAGTGTTGAATGTTCTTCCAGCAATTACTACTACAGGTAAGCTCCAGTTTAATATCGTGCTGCCCGATCCCCCTGTGGGTTATCGACTTGCCAACCCCGAACATGTTAAAGCTTTTATCGCGGATCTGATTGCTGGGGTTAGTGTCAGTTTAGATGGTGATGCACCGTGGTTGACTGCCAGCGATATCCCGTTTGGTGTTGCTGGCAAACGCACGATCTCCGTCACCACACAAGCAATTCCTGGCAGTCTGGAGCGATTAGTCTATCATCCCACCAGCTTAGTCTTGGCGATCGCCCAACCCGCGCAATTTACGATAACTGAGTGGGTCGATGTAATTAGAGATCGACTCGCCACAGCCAATCTCGCCCTAGCTGCGGTAGCTTGCATTACTCTTCCAAAAACAACGGTAGGAGCTGCAATTGCTGGAATTGGCAAGATTTTCAATCTCCCGATTCGGTTTGTAGAGTCCGCACAATTACCGCCCGATTTGACAGTAATTAGTCACGATCCAAATTTAACGATTTTTAGTGCCAAGCAGTCGATCGATTCCCACCAAATCGGTCAGGCTCAGGGTAAATTAACTGTAGTCGGAACTGGGCCAGGATCGCCACAGTGGATGTCGCCACAAGTGCGGGAGACGATTCGCGCCGCAACTGATTTAGTTGGATATCACACTTATCTGGATTTGGTTAAAGATTTAAGCGTGGGGAAAGAGTGCCACGGATCGGACAATCGGGTAGAACTCGATCGATCTAGATTGGCACTAGATCTCGCTGCTAGTGGCAAAAATGTCGTCGTCGTCTCCTCTGGCGATCCGGGCATCTTTGCGATGGCATCGGCTGTATTGGAAGTACTCGATAATGAAGCGAAACCAGAATGGCAAACGATCGATCTCCAAATTAACCCAGGCATCTCCGCCATGCAAGCCGCCGCCGCTGCAATAGGTGCCCCATTGGGACATGATTTTTGCGCGATTTCCCTTTCGGATATTCTTAAACCTTGGGCAGTTGTCGCTGCTAGGATTGCGGCGGCGGCTGAAGCTGACTTGGCGATCGCTTTCTACAACCCCATTTCTAGCCAACGGAGCTGGCAATTAGCCGCAGCTAAGGAAATCCTCCTCAAATCTCGATCGATCGCCACACCAGTCATCCTCGCCCGCAATCTCGGCAGATCTGGAGAACAAGTAAAAGTAATCACTTTAGGGGAATTTGCGCCAGAGTCGGCAGATATGCGGACGGTAATTTTGATCGGTTCGAGTCAAACTAAACTAATTCCCCGTGCGGATGGTAGTAGTTGGGTATATACGCCTCGATCGTACTAACTCTAGCGGAATATCAGAAATCGGCGGTACTGAATTGATGGATGTTCGAGGGGGACTGGGGGTATTCAAAACTCTGAAAAATACAATTAGTAATATTTTGAGCGATCGCTTTACCCACGTTTTTAGTCGTGTCGTCCCACTACTACCTACTGGGCTGTACTTCGCGATCGTCAAAATTTCAAAAATATGCTGGCAAGATATTACCGTTAATAAAACAAAACAGATCGCAGTTTACCTGCGATCTGTCTTGAAACTTACCTTTTTTATCAATTACCCAAACTGACCGCTCATCGAACTTTTAGAGGTATTATAAGTATCCCGATCGGCTGCTTCATAATCGATTGTCATTTGCACGGGTTTGCAGCGTTTGATCGCTACTTGAATACCTTGAGCAAATTCACCCTCCAAGTCCTCGATATAACCCACCTTCGCAGTATCAGCTTCCACTGCACTGGCGAACGGTCCAAAATAATAGGTGCAGTGCGGTCGCGCTGTGCTGATTTCGACCCACCAAGCTTGTCCGATCGTGTTGAGCACACTGCTCCAGATATCTTGAATATTCATTGGTGTAGATTCCGCTGACTCAAAGGAGGTTGATAAGTTGATGGACTGGAAAAATTTTCAGACCATAGATCCTAAATAATCCCAAAATACCTGCTTAACGCTCAGATAGCCGTAACATATTTGACAAACGCTGGCGCGATATTTCGTACAAGCACATCGCGGTTGCATTCGCGACATTCAAACTGGGGGTTTTGCCACTCAATGGAATCGACACCAAATGGTCACAACCCTTTTGAGTGAGTAAACTCAGTCCATCGCCTTCAGAACCAACAGCAAGCACGAGCGGACGGCGATCGGTAAAATCGATCGTCGAGATTGCTTGCTCGGCATCAGCAGTGGTGCCATAAATCCAGAATCCAGCTTCTTTGAGTTGACCCAAGGCGCGGCTGAGATTGACAACCCGAGCGACGGGAAGATGTTCCAAGGCTCCAGCAGCTACTTTCAAGACGGTAGAAGTGATGCCAACAGCCCGACGCTGTGGAATCACCACACCTTGAACGCCCATGGCTTCAGCAGTCCGCAAGATCGAGCCGAGGTTCTGGGGATCGACGATCCCGTCGGCGACGACGATGATGGGATGGTCGGAAGTTGCTAATGCACGGCTGATTAACTCTTCTATTTCTAGGTAGTCATGGGGTGCGACTTGGGCGACGATCCCCTGATGATTGCCGCCATTGGCGAGGTAGCCCAATCGCTGTGCATCTACTTCATCAACGACGGTACCATTGGCTTTGGCTTGGTCGATGAGTGTAAAGAAGGCGGGATGGTGGCGGAGTTTGGACAGTACCCAGATCCGATTGATTTGGCGTTCTTTTTCGATCGCGGTGAAGACTGAATGCTTTCCATACAGGTAGTCGGTGACTTCTTCTTCGGTAATCTCTGGTGCGGGGGGATCTTGCCAGCCGCCGCGATTGTGACGGTTGTTGGTTGGACGATCGCGCCACTCTTTTTGTTGACCGAATGAATCGTTGCGATTTCCAGCAGGTTGGCGATCGTTTTGGCGGCGATCCCCAAATGTGGAAGATCGATCTTCCCGATTGTAGCTGGGACGCTCTCCACGTCCGCGATCTGCTCCTATACCGCCGCGACGATCTCCTGAAGAGTCATCTCGACGCGGCCGATCGTTGTCTGGACGCGGTGCAAACCTGGACTGACTCGGACGAGGTACTCCCCAATCCTTGCGTTCCTCACGGGGCTTGTCAGCACCAAAACCAGATCGATCTGCACCGAATCGTGGTTTGTCAGGGCGACTGAAACTAGATCCCCCTTCCGATAGGCGGGGACGATAGCTGCGATCGCGATCGAAGTTATTTGCGCCATCGGTTTTGCGGGGACGACGATCCGACCGATCGTCTGGTTTGGCGCGGAAGCCTGAGTCTCCGCCTTCACTACGACGCGGTGCATCGCCATTGGGGCGATATTTGTCCGAACTATTAGGTCTACTATCGGAACTACGGCTGGGGCGAAAATCGCGCTCCCCACTGCCCGAATTGTCACGATCTCCCTGACGTGGGGAAGGCTTACCGCCACCGGAGCGACGAGGTTTAAATACCATGATATCTTAGCTAAAAAAATTAGAGGGCTGGAGTCGAATTAAACTGGAGCAAGGCAAGTAACTCCGAGAGCCGTTGGGGATCGGTGATGTAAAGATAACCGATTAAAGTCTCAAAACTGGTAGCTTGCTGATAAACTTCGGGATCGAGGCGACGCGGACGACCATTCGCCGCATTCCGCCCGCGTCGGATTGTATCCAATTCCACGGATGTCAGATGGGGTAGGAGCAGTTGCAGATGACTAGACTGCGCTTCAGCACGTACATGAGCGACAACTTGTTGATGATAAGCGTGAGAACGCTTTGGTGGAAACAAAAATCTCGTGCGAACATGGAGTTCATACACAGCATCGCCCAAATATGCTAGAGCTGCTGGTGACAGTTGTGACACTTGGTTGGGGTGGATGGCAATATTGAGCTGTTGCCAGCTTTGGGGTAGCTCAGTTTCACCCACAGCGATATCTATACACTTAGAAAATTTTTAGTTGCGCTTTCCAATTTTATCAAGATTTCAGCAAACTGGTTTAAATTCATCCATTTTGACATCAAACTTAGCAGCTACTTGTTAACCAGTGTCAAATTAGAGATTTAGGTTAGTGAGTGGATGGTGGATCTCGATTGGGGTGGTACGGGACTAGTCATAGTGCGGATGACGCCCTGCCATCCGCACTACTTTTACTTGACCTCAATCCGTGCTAATGCTGCATCTACGGATGTTTGGAGTGATAGGAACTGCTCCAATCTCACGAGTTTGACAGTTTGGGTAACTCGCGCATTCGTGACTAGTTGGACTGTCCCTTCTACACCAGTCGCCTTTTTGACTAGTTGGACTAGCGCACCTAGTCCAGAGCTATCGACGAAATCGATTTTGGATAGATCCAGAATCAGATTTTTGGGGCCTTCTTCAACACATTTGTCCATCACCTTTCTAAAAGTTGGTTCGGAAAATGCGTCGAGTAGTCCAGTGAGGCGAAATAATTGGTAGTTCTCTTTGACTTCGCGAGTGCCTCGAAGACTCACGGTTAGGCTTAATGGTTCAGCGATAATAGCCTCCTTTAACTTTTACTTAAATAAATTATTTATCTGTGTGCGATCGATCCAAATAATCACTCGAATAGATCGCACATTGTGGTTGTCTTGTCAATTTTAGTAGTTATTTAGTTGTTAGTGGTTAGTTTTTAATCCGAGCTGCCGATTTTTTTATAAAAGTCAGGGATTTAAGTCTCTACATAACAGGTCATCCGACAACGATCGACGATCGACTATTTAAATTACGCTAGCGACTCCTAATTTTACATCCCGCATCTGCTGGACAAACTTAGCAAATAAATAATCGGCATCATGCGGCCCAGGACTAGCTTCTGGGTGGTATTGCACTGAGAAACAGGGCAGAGTCTTGTGCTGTAATCCAGCGATCGTCCGATCGTTTAAATTGAGATGGGTGATTTCGATATCTGCACTCAGAGACTGGGCGTCGATCGCAAATCCATGATTTTGGCTGGTAATTTCTACTGTCTGGGTGAGTCCAGCTGGCTGGTTGAGTCCCCGATGTCCAAATTTGAGTTTGAAGGTTTCCGCTCCCAGGGATAGACCTAAAATTTGATGACCCATACAGATGCCGAAAATCGGCTTGTCAGCTTTCAATAACTCTTTAGTCGTCTCAATCCCCGTTGTCACTGCGGCGGGGTCGCCAGGGCCATTAGAGAGGAAGATCCCGTCGGGGTTGTGCTGGAGTATTTCAGCCGCTGAGGTATCGGCGGGGACGACGATAACCCGACAACCATAGCTAGCCAACCGCCGGAGGATATTGCGCTTGACTCCAAAATCTAAGGCAACCACAGTAAATGTTTCGCTGTCACTAAGATCTGATGCGGGTTTAAATTCCCACATCGGTTCGCTCGGTGACGACCACTCATATACTGCCTCAGTGGTAACATTATTCACGAGGTTTAGTCCAGTCATATTTGGCGCAGACCGCACCAGATTGAGTAGTTCGGCAGGATCGAGAATTTCGGTAGAAATGCCCCCATTCATCGCTCCAGCCGATCGCAATTTTTTCGTCAGCGCGCGAGTATCGATGCCGTGGATACCAGGAATATGATGGTGTTCAAGATATTTGGGGAGGGAAGCTGTCGATCGCCAGTTACTCGGACGATAGCAGACATTCCGCGCGATCGCGCCACGGACGTGAGGAAATTGGGACTCCTCATCATCGGGGTTGACACCTGTATTACCCAATTCTGGATAGGTGAACACCACGATCTGACCGCTATAGCTGGGATCGGTGAGGACTTCCTGATAGCCAGTCATTCCGGTATTGAAGACAACTTCGCCAATCGTCGTACCCATAGCTCCAAATGACAAACCAGGATAGGTTGTGCCATCTGCTAAAACTAATAATGCTGGCAAGACCGCAGAAACGGGCATAGAATTTACACACAGGTTGTTATGGCGCAGCTATTATAGCATAATAAATCGGTTGTCTAAAAAATTGACTAGAGTCTCAGCGGGATCGATCGAGAGATTATTTGTCGATCGCACCGCGATCGTCATTTCTCCGTCTGTATAATACTAGGCTCCAACACCGTTGTATCCCTGAAAAGAGCATCAACTGGAGATTGCCAAAATCGGACGTGATGGCGTTGACTAGCACTACTTCCGGCGGGTCGATCGAGGGCTAGATCTTGTTGGCGATTCTCCAGGGGAGAGGGCTTTCCGCCAACGAAAAAATCTAAATTACTCACAGGTGCAGTCTTAGAGCGACGCGATCGAGCCACAATAACGATAATTTTGGATTTGAGTAGCAATGCTATCAAAACAAGCGATCGAACAACTCAATCGCAAAGAAAGTTTACCGTAGCGCAGGAGTTTAGAGCATCCAGCCTAAAAACCTCAGATCGTTTGCACGCACAACCCTCAGCAGAAGCCCAAGTCTGGCTAATCGCTCTCAACTATAGCGATCCTAAATCAGATCCCTGCGATCTTTATACTGGTGCGTTACGGCTTGCGCCTAACACACCCTACATCCACTAAAGACCTCGCTATCAACTAAGTACTTAGACAGAATTAATTGCACACTCAATATTTTCAAATTCTTTATGAGAAAGGCATCTAGGCAAAATTCTGTGCAATTAATTATGTCAACCTACTTATCAACTATCAACTATCAACTATTTAACGTCCCCAGGTAGAAATAAACCAGCCGATCGCCATTCCTAAGCCCCCAAACCGCACCGCTTGCCAAAAGGGTTCCCACATTAACTTCCATTCGTTGAGCAATCGGGATTCTAGGGTAATGTCTAATTGTTCCAAACGCGATCGAATCAGCTCCAGTTCTTGCTTGACTTCAGGATGCTTGCTACCTTGATGTGTCAATTCATTGCGCTGACGCTGTAAGACAACCTGTTCCCGTGCGGCTAACTGAATATCTACCTGACGCTGCTTGAGATCGACTATCGCCTGTTCTAATTCGGCGATTTCGCGATCGAATTCAATTGTCTCATCAACTGGGGGCGCATTCTTAGTCATGGTCGCAAGATACAATTTGAATAGCATTGTTATTAATATGCCTAAATTTAGGTCATAACTCCCATGTCTTCCACTACAGACGCTCTTACCACCCTAGAACTAGCCCAAGCCCTCGCAGAACGGCTGCGGATCGCCGAAACAGATTGGCACAGGCTCAAGTCCAATCGTCCCGCACGGGCAAAGGAGCAAGCCGCTGCTGCACTGGTATTTTTGCTCAAGGATAGTCCTGATGAAGCCTTAGCGAGATTTTCGCAATCTGTGGGTTGGCTGGACAAATCTATTTCTGCACCACCTTGTCCATCTCATGGCGATCGCGTCAAGCATTAAAGTCACAGCCGATCCGTGCTAAAGCTTTGGCACAGCTCGAAATTAGGCGGTAGTGGCGAGGTATAAAATAACTAATGGGGCAGATAGAAGCGATGTGCGCCTAGCCTTTAGGAGTACTTCAATTTTTTTAAACATGGTACTTATGACAGAGTTGTTCGACAAATAGCTCTGGTAAATTGGTAATTATTCAAGTGCATTATTTAAGCCAGTCTCAATCAATTTTTCGCTGACACTTGCGAAAAATCAAATACCAATTAATCAATGGAGTTCCCACCCATGAAAAAATCATCTTCGATCGCTCTCATCAGTGCTGGTATCCTTGCCGCCATCGTTTCAGTTGTACCGATGACTTCGCCTGCTGCTGCTCAAACTACTACTGGTACAGATACTCAAGGTACAGGTACCGAACGTACAGGTACCACTACTACTAATTACGAACGCAACAATGATAATTCAGGTCTATGGGGACTGAGTGGTTTACTCGGTTTGTTTGGACTCGTCGGACGCAAGAAAGAAGATAGCAACACTCGTCGCGATGACGCACCTGTATACCGCGATCCCAGTACCCGCTAAATTGAGATCCTCTATGCAAAGATAGACTAGGACGTGAGTGTTCGCTCGTTGTAGTGTCAATGTTAAAGCCGGAAAGTAGCTTATCCAAGAGAGCGAGTGTAGAATTCTACACTCGCTCTCTTTATGCTATTTATCAAAGTGACTATCCTCCTGGCGATCGAGATGAGATGATATGGCAGTCGCCAGAACATTAATTTTGACGACGAGATTACTAAGTCTAATCGATCAAACTTTGACATGATTTTTTGTGTAGCATAGGCGATCGCAATTTTAGGTGATTTCTTACAGCGGTTTGCGGGTTGATGGGGTACATCGATCTTCAAAAGCCTGATTTGGGAAGAGGTACAGAATTTCAAGTGTCCCCTATGTTCCTGAGAACCGCTGTAGCTCGATCGCAAATTTGCAACCGATCGAATTATCTGTGATGCAGATATTTTTATGCCGACTGTCAAGTGTTATTTTCAATAGACCTCTTGCGTGAATCATTTTTTAGCATGAGTTTCTAATAGTTTGAACCTCCTCATTTACCATTCACGCAAGAGGTCTAATATATCGGCGCAGAACTGTATTAATCATTTCTGTCGGCTGTACACCTTGAGACTGAAACCATTTCATCACATCGGGATCGAGATGCACCAAATTCTGCGCCTGTGATGCGGGAATTCTTAGTGTAGCCCGCTCAAAAAATTCAGCCGTTAAGGGTGGAATATCTGAATAATCAATGGTGTCATCAGACATCGCTGCCAATGCTTCCCAATTAGTACCAGAGGTATTCTTCGAGTCGTTTTTGTTCATGACGATTTGCTGTTCGCGGTCGAATTATTGACTTTGTATTCTCGTTGTGAGAACATAGGTGTAGATCGACATATTCTAATCCATGCACATTGTCAGTCGCAAAAGATTACTGGAGTTTGCAGAAATACATGCTGATGTGGCAGATCGACTCGATCTTTGGTATCGGGTAGCAAAATCAGCAGAGTGGACAAATCTAGTTGATGTCAGGCAAACCTATCCAGCGACTGACTCTGTTGGTAATTTAACTGTTTTCAATATAAAAGGTAATGATTATCGCCTGATTACTAGCATTGTCTATGCTACTGGGCGAATCTACATCAAGTATGTATTAACTCACTCTGAATACGATAAGGATAAATGGAAAGATGATCCATACTATTAACCGAAATGTCTATGGCGATCTTTTGGCTCAACATCAGCCAAAAGCGATCGAAACGGAAGCTGAAAATGAAGCAGCGATTCTCCTAGCAGAGTCATTGGAGCATCGTCAACGCACTCCAGAGGAAAACACACTGCTGGAATTACTAATTATTTTAATTGAAAAGTTTGAAGAGACTAGCTATCCATTACCGAATCTTGAATCGGATCGAATGCTGCTGCATTTGATGGAAGCGCGGAATATGAAACAAGAGGAATTAGTAGGAGTAATCGGATCTAGAGGGGTGGTATCAGAGATAGTGAATGGAAAGCGATCGATTAGCAAGGCTCAAGCTAAGACTTTGGGAGAATTATTCCATGTGTCTCCTAGTCTATTTATTTAATTTTGATTAGCAATCGAACCATAATTAAATATATTTATGATAATTAAGATCTATCAAATTGAATTATATCCTATTATCGCTCATCTGGGTATGTTTGGTCTATGTGGCGATCGAGCCTAATTCAATCGACTATTTATAGAAATGATTACTAATTATCATTCACAGTGCGAAGATGTCTACCACAATATCCAATGATAATTTTCTTATTTTCCGTATCAATGTAAAAGTATATTCTAAGCTGTCTTCCAACTTTTATGTGCATTTTCATCTGTCTAGATAGGCCCCGATGACGGAAAAATCTTTCATCACCATATTCATTCATTGTGCTTCTAGATTCTCCACTACATCTAACACCTTCTTCATTTAATAAATAAACAATGCCATTATTATTTGCCTCCTCGAAATGACGATCTCCAACTTTGGCAAGTATTTCAAGAACTGTATAAACTCTTTTTGGTGAAGATCCGTTTACGTCAGATGCGGTAGTGTACGCATTCTCCCAAACATTTAAAATTGTAAATTTTTCAGCTACAAGCATTAATGCATCAGAAACAGTCGAACATTCAACAGTCGTATTTTCAGTAATGAGATTACCATCAATCTTGGATGCCTCTAGCTCACTTACTCTTATTTCAAGCTCTTTATTTTTTTGTTCTAATTTAACATAGCTTGCATTTTTATCCTTTAGAGATTTAAGTAAATATTCAGACTTCTTATCAACCTTACTTTTTGCCTGAGTTGCCTTATTTAATCGTAGAGCAGTAGCCGCCGCCTTCGCTTTAGCAAGACGAGCATTCTCATCAGATTGAAGCTTTGCCTGAGTTACCTCATTTAATTGTAGAGCAGTTGCAACAGCCTCCGCTTGAGCAGAAAGAGCATTCTCATCAGATTGAAGCTTTGCCTGAGTTGCCTCATTTAATCGTAGAGCAGTCGCCGCCGCCTCCGCTTGAGCAGAAAGAGCATTTGCATCAGATTGAAGCTTTGCCTGAGTTGCCTCATTTAACCATAGAGCAGTCGCCGCCGCCTCCGCTTGAGCAAAATCAGCATTTCTCTGAGCTTCTAATCTCTGTCGATCTGTAGCATTTAATCGTAGAGCAGTCGCCGCCGCTTCCGATCGAGCAAGATGAGCATTCTCATCAGATTGAAGCTTTGCCTGAGTTGCCTCATTTAATCGTAGAGCAGTCGCCGCAGCCTTCGATCGAGCAAGACGAGCATTCTCATCAGATTGAAGCTTTGCCTGAGTTACCTCATTTAATCGTACAGCAGTTGCAACAGCCTCCGCTTGAGCCAAAAGAGCTAGTGCTTCAGCTTTAGATTTCTCTATATTAGCCTGATTTACTTGTTCAGTAGCCTCACGAAGTGCTCTCTCATATTCGATTTCTAATTGATATGCTTTTCTCGATCGATAATGAAAAAATTCTGATAATAACCAAGCAAGTAATCCAGTCACAAGGGCAGAACCAGCGATCGCATTGTAAACCAAATTACCACTTAGAGGCTTTTTCAACCATTTTTCAAGTTCAGATAAAAATGATGGCGGATTACCTCTAATAAAATAAATTCGTCCAACGATCTTAGCTACATTTTTTTGCTGAGATAATACAATTTTACTGTCACGAGGACTATTAAATTTCCAATCTGCTTGAATAGATGGGGGATTTCGCAAAATTACATAATCTGAACCTTTTAATAACTGAGAGGGTGTATCTGTCTCAGTAAATTTTTTAGCCCAAGCACCTGCATAATTACCTTCCGGTATTAATTTCTGTTTGGAATTAGATATTTGTTCTATTTTTAATTTCGATCCATAAGTAACTTTTTGTTCTGGACAATCTACTTCAACGGATTTGCAATCAGTGACAAATATTCCAAATAATCCATAGTTGGTATCTAAAGCCTCTTGTAAACCTTTCTTATCCTTTTTCAATAAGTGCGTTGATACTTTTGCAGGTAACAAATTTGCTAATATATTAAAATCAACTGTCTGAGTTCTGTAGATAGTCACCTTCCAATAACTGTGATAGTTAACATAAATCACGCCAAGACCAGTTCCGGCTGATAACATCAAAGCTGCAAAGCCTCTGATGATAGAGCTTTGATCCAGATGATGTCTTCTCAAAAATTCGCCGCTAGAATTAGATAGCTTGCCCATAACATTACCTATTGCATACATATCCTATATACATGTCAGCACTACAGTTATCAGGATATTTTTAGATAATTTGTCAGAGTAGCCCATTGAGATTAGATTTCATCATCCAACTGACTCATAATTTCGGCTACTGGCTTAGGTTTCAATTTACCCGATCGCACATCCAATGCTGATTGTCGTGCATATTCTGCTAATTCAGTTCTACGGATTTCAGATTTATGTGTTTGGATAGCTATTAATAGAGCTTCTTGTTCTTCAGAAGGTAAGTCTAGAGCAGCTTTTAAGACTGGTTGCAGTGTAGTCATATATTTGGATTAGGTGAGTTAATTTGCAGTGTTCGATCGCGATTATGACATCGATTCTCTTAGTCCCAGGGCGATTTTACTATGTTCTTCGATTTGCGACATGACTTGACGAGCGCGACTAATTACTGTCGGTGGTAAACCTGCTAGTCGTCCCGCTTCGATTCCGTAAGATTTACTCGCGCCGCCTGGTTGGACTTGATGGAGGAAGATGATTTGGTCGGGAAGTTCTTTGACGGTGACTTGGTAATTTGCCACGTTGGGGAGGATCGAAGCGAGTTCATTTAGTTCGTGATAATGGGTTGCGAAAATTGTGCGGGAACCGATTTCGGTGGCGAGATATTCGGCGACTGCCCAGGCGATCGAAAGTCCGTCAAACGTAGCTGTTCCGCGTCCGATTTCGTCTAATAAAACTAGGGAATTGGGCGTGGCATGATTGAGGATATTTGCGGTTTCATTCATCTCTACCATGAAGGTGGATTGTCCGGTGGCGAGGTCGTCCACTGCGCCAACGCGGGTAAAGATTCGATCGCAAATCCCTAATGTGGCGGCGGTGGCGGGGATAAAACTACCAATTTGCGCCATGATTTGGATCAGTCCTAATTGGCGTAAATAACAACTTTTACCGCTGGCATTCGGCCCCGTCAGGACGATCAGATCGGGTGATTCGACACTGGGGGTGATGTGTTCGGCTTGTCCTAATTGGGTGGAATTGGGGACAAAGAATCCAGCTAGTAAGGCTTTTTCGACCACTGGATGGCGACCGTCGGTAATCTGGATTTCACGACTCGGTACCATGTTGGGGCGACAATAGCCTTGAGTCACGGCAATTTCGGCTAAACCGCAGAGGACATCGATCGCGGAAATACTGCGGGCTACAGTGCGGATTTGCTCGGTGTGAGTAGCGACGATCGTGCGGAGTTCGACGAATATTTCGTGTTCGATTCGGTTGAGATCTTCTTGGGCGGTGAGGATGCGGACTTCCCGTTCTTTGAGTTCGGGGGTGATGTAGCGTTCTTCGTTGGTGAGGGTTTGTTTGCGGATGTAGTCGGTGGGTACTTGGTCGGCTTTGAGGCGGGAGATACTGATATAGTAGCCGAAGGTTTTATTGAAGCCGACTTTGAGATTGGCGATACCCGTGCGTTCGCGTTCGATCGCTTCTAAGTTGGCAATCCACTGAAGATCTCCACTGGCTGAGAGGCGCATTTCATCGAGTTGGGCGTTGATTCCAGGGCGAATTATCCCACCTTCTTTGAGGTGTATGGGTGGATGTTCGACGAGGTGGGCGGCGATGTCTTGTCCCAAGGCTTCGAGTTCGGCGGGGACATTATGGAGGGTTTTTAAAAACGGCGATTTGCCCTGACGAGCGATGGCTGATAGTTCGGGAAGTTTGAGGAAGGAGTCGGCGAGGGCGACTAGATCGCGTGCGCTGGCGCGTCCCGATCCGGCTTTTCCAGTCAAACGTTCGATGTCGTAGATCTGTTTGAGTAGTTGCTGGAGATCTTGGCGGAGGAAGGTGTTTTCGACGAGTTCTTGGATGGTGTTTTGGCGTTTATTAATGCTATTGATATCTAATAGGGGTTGGAGCATC
The DNA here is from genome assembly GCF_041737865.1 of Chamaesiphon sp. Taxonomy (NCBI): domain Bacteria; kingdom Bacillati; phylum Cyanobacteriota; class Cyanophyceae; order Gomontiellales; family Chamaesiphonaceae; genus Chamaesiphon; species Chamaesiphon sp. Next base: position 17,087 of record NZ_JBGSQZ010000234.1, on the reverse strand, counting down.
CAGCGGCGGAGTGCGCGTCCACCCATTGCGGTGCAGGTACGATCGAGTGCCCATAATAGGGAACCTTGAAAGTTGCCGTCGCGAACGGTTTGGGTGATTTCGAGGTTGCGGCGGGATTGATGATCCAAGACGAGATAATCGCCGAGGGAGTAAGTCCGCAGCGGTTGGAGGGCGACGGGGTTACTTTTTTGGGTAGCTTCGAGATATTCTAATAAGCCGCCAGCCGCCCGTACAGCCAGCGGAAACGGCGTACACCCCAAAGATTCTAGCGATCGCATTTTGAAGGTATCCAACAGCCGCTGTTTGGCTTCTGGGAGGGTAAATGGTGCCAGGGGTCGCATAGCATAGCAGAAGCAGTTGGGCAGACTGGTGGGGAGTAAGTCGGAGGTTTCGCCAGGGCGGAGGAGACGGTTGAGATCTGGGGCGGCGATGGGGATGAGGATTTCGGGCGGTTGGAGCCGCATCAGTTCCTGGGTGAGGACTTCTAGATCGGTACTTTGGGTGGTGAGAAATTCGCCTGTGGAGATATCTGTATAGGCTAGTCCCCAATTATCGCCGACAAGGACGATCGCCGCGAGGAAGTTATTCCGTCGCGATTGGAGCATTTCTTCTTCCTGAATCGTGCCTGGAGTGAGGACGCGGATGACTTCGCGCCGGACTAATCCACCCCCTGATTCGGCAGCTTCGGCGGCGGTTTCCATTTGGTCGCACATGGCGATCGCGTAACCTTTTTCGACTAGGATGGCACAATAGCGATCGACTGCATGGTGCGGTACTCCTGTCATCGGTACCCGTCCGATTTCTTTCCCGCCTTCTTTGCTTGTCAGGACTAGTTCGAGTTCGCGGGCGATCGTAATTGCATCCTGAAAAAAGGTTTCAAAGAAGTCCCCACAACGGTACAACAGCAGGGCGTGAGGATATTGCTCTTTGACTTCGACGTAGTGTTGGTACATCGGCGAGAGCTTGGTACGATCGAGAGCGCGATAATCGGCGTTGCGAATTTGATGGCTCGTGCGAATACCAGTTAAGTCGGCGGTGTTGTCGGACATGAAGAGGGAGTGAGGTGCATGGGTGGAAAATGGATGTAGGTAAAAAATACGCACATCACGGGCAAGTTCGGAGTTTCAGTTTATCCTGTAGATGTAGGGATATTTGAACTAATCCTATTGTACTATCGACTGTTGGCGGCTCAAAGGGCAATCGTTACAATAGCTGAGATCTTGACTTCGCCTGCGATCGATAATTTTGTTTGGTAGTGTGGCTTAGGATGCTGATAGTAGTGATGTTTGACATCTTATCCCTCAATTATCTATCGATAAAGGTAACTACACATTGAGCGATCGTCACCCATTTTTATATTATTTTTTCGCTTTTATCGGCATTATTCTAGGCAGATATTTAACCATCGCTGGGGGAGCGCATCTACTGATCAACTCCTTATTTACAAAATTTCTGGTTAAGCAGGGTATCCGCATCGATCCTCCAGTTTGGGAGTCAATTCATCGAGATATCAAATTATCGATCTACTCAACTGTAATTTTTGCCTTTATTGCGGCATTTTCGATCTTTCAATTCGATCGAGGTTATACGCTGTTGTATAGCGATATCGATCGATATGGATGGTGGTATCTAGGATTTAGCTTTGTGGGCGTATTGGTACTCCAAGATACCTATTTTTATTTTATCCACCGCTTATTTCATCACCCCTTACTATTCCGCTGGTTTCATCTGGGACACCACCTGTCGCGACAACCGACACCGTGGACATCTTTTGCATTCGCTCCAGCAGAAGCTATTTTTCAAGCATTATTTCTCGTGGCGATCGTCTTCACAATTCCGCTGCATTTTGCAACTGTAATTGCGCTGATTATGACGATGACAGTTTGGTCGGTATTCAATCATCTCGGATTTCCATTATTTCCCTCGTCTGGCTATTTTCGCTGGTGCGGACGATGGGCGGTAGGGCCGTTACATCACTCTCTACACCATCACAAGTATACCAAACATTACGGGCTATATTTTACATTTTGGGACAAGATTTTGGGCACTGAAGATCCCAACTACTAGCGATTTGTCAGGGACAAATCGCTGTAATCGACCAAAGATGCGATTATATCTATAGATAATTGAGGTGGCGATCTTAAATACAATTAGTCTTGACAATCCGTGCTATTTGTCAGCTAAATTGCCAGAGATCGGCTAGATTGCGCCGACTACAGCAGATATTTGATAATTTTTTTCGATCCGATCGAGTGTAAACTGTTGTCGATCGCCACATGGATCGCAACACCAGTAGAAGATCGCTATGATTGGGTGTAGAGCCAGGGTACCCATTAAGCAGCGTTTTTATCGGGGGTTCCCCCTGAATAAAAACGACAAGACAGGGGGCGATCTTCACTAGCGAATCGATTAACCGAATCGTATTGCAAGTGAAGCACCTTTTCAAGACAGGGCACCCCTGCAGGTTAATTGTAGCAGGGTGGATTAATCGGGTAGTTGGGTTGGCAACCCAACCAAGGATAGATGGCTCGTTTAATTCCTTTAGTCTGTCTTGAACTATCAACTATCAACTGTTACCAAATCGATCGAGTATGAATTATCTCAGGTTTTATGTAATCGTTACTAGTATTATCGCCAGTAACTTTTATCCCTTGCTCTACTCGGTAAAAATTGCTCGTGCAGATACCCCGCCAATTTCCCCGATACCACTCCCACCTAGTCGAATCTCCCAGCCGACGCGGAATATCCCTACCCAGGATTTTGTCAATCAAGGTACCGAAATATTCTTGAATGGTAAGACTCTAAGTATACCGTGGGGACAGTGGCGAGTCGGGAATAATTTACATTTAGGAATTAGTGATACGGCTCTCGATCGACAGATGGGAGTAGTATTATTTAATAATTCTAATTATTTGAGTCAACCGATCGATTGGTATGCGACTCCAGGAGCCAGAGCAATTAGTTTAAATGCTAAACTCAGTCAACAATATCGCTATCTAGACATCACCGAGATTGCTAAAAGTAGCGGTTGGCAATGGCAGTTATTCGGAAGCAAACTCCAGCTCAATACACCAGCCACCAGAGTGATAAATGTCCAACGTCAAAATATCCCTAAAAATGGCAAGATTACGGTAACATTAGATCGATCTACCCCCTGGAAACTCAGCCAAACACCCACAGAAGGTTATCTCACACTCGAAGCTAATGCCAATCCAGCTTTACTCGCTCAATTTAACGCGCCACCACCAACTTTCGATCCCAATCTCGATCCCGATGACGATCCGACAGCTCAAAAACTAGAATATAAAGTCACTACTAATAACAATCAAACGATCGTCCAATTTCCGATCGTCAAAGGACAACGCGCTAGGGCAAGATTATTATCACCCACTAATCTGGAAATTAGCATCAATCCCAATCTAGACACAATCCCCGATCGCGAAATTAACTGGGCACCAGGACTAAAATGGCGGCAAAAGTGGGTAAAATTGGGTGTTAATAATTTCCCCGTCAGCTATCTCGAAATCGATCCGCGCCAGAAGGGCATTAAAATTAGATCGATCTTAGCTTTACCAAATCTAGTCGGTACCAATCATCTGATTAAATTTGCACCAACTACCCAAGTCGTCGCAGCTATTAATGGGGGATATTTTAATCGTAATAATCGGATGCCATTAGGTGCTCTCAAACGAGACGGTAAATGGTTATCCAGTCCCATTCTAAATCGGGGCGCGATCGGTTGGAACGATGGTGGACAAATCCGAATTGCCCGCTTGCAGATGCAGGAAACCCTAAATACGTCCAAAGGCGAACAGTTATCAATTCTCGCACTCAATAGTGCCTACGTTCAAACCGGATTAGGACGTTACACCACCGCCTGGGGTAACACTTACACGCCGATGCAAGCTAACGAACTGATTTTCACAGTTCAACAGGAGCGAGTCACCCAAATTACTCCAGGTAACGCGATTGGCGGCACAAATATACCCATCCCTGTCAATGGTTATTTACTAGCCTTGCGGGGGCAGCCAGAGCTGTCTGCGAGTCTACCGATCGGGACGATCCTCACCCTCGGATATCAAACTACCCCAGCCGATTTTGATACATATTCCCAGATTATCGCCGCTGGCCCCTGGTTAGTTCAATCGGGGAAAATCGTGCTCGATCCTAAAGGGGAGAATTTTGGGGTGAATTTTGCGAAAGAGTCTGCGGTACGGAGTGCGATCGCCAGTACTGCTACAGGTAATATCCTCCTAGTTGCCGTCCACAATCGCGCTGGCGGCAAGGGGCCGACTTTATCAGAAATGGCTCAATTACTCCAACAGATGGGCACTGTAGACGCACTCAACCTCGATGGCGGGAGTTCTACGAGTCTCTATCTCGGCGGGCAATTAGTCGATCGAGCTTCAGCGACTGCTGCACGGGTGCATAATGCGATCGGGATTTCGATCGAACCTTAGGCTTGAGGGATAAGGATCCTAGCTAAATGCTGGTGATAAGCCGAGCGGTAAATGAAGAGAATTTGCCAGATCCGAGTTTTATTGGTGGGGACAGAACCCGGATCTGGGGGTTGTCTTGAAGCACCTTTTCGCTAAACCGTCGGGGAACAAAGGCGTGCGCGAGTCGCTGCGTAAGGTTCGATCTGTGAGATGCGAAGTGCGGCATTCACTTTATTCTGGAATTTAGTTAATCCGCGACTTTGTGGAGAAGTCGTGGAGGTGAGTGGATAAATGTATAAAAAAATGGCGATCGCTAGCTTACTAACGATCGCCATTAAAATTTAAACCCCGATTTCCCTTCATAATGGTGCAAATGAGAGCAACATTACTAAAAAAAATATCTTTGAACGTCGGTTGCTGATTTAACTAGCTCTAACCAACCTCATATCCCAAATATAACCGGACTTGGGACACATCGACATCAGCCATATATAGCAACTGCTAGGCTGTTTACTAGTATAGGTGTCTGAGATTTGTCGTTAGAGAGCATCTTCTAATACATGGCGAGTACTATTCCACGTCCAAAGGCCAGCAATCATCACAATCGCGCTCATCCCCCACAAGACTGGTTGCAGTCCAAATCGTTCTGTCAAGGGGCCAGTGACAACTAGGGGAACGCTGAGGGCAATATTGACGGCATTATTTTGGAAGCCAAAGACCTTGCCGCGCATCGATTTTGGGGTGCGCTCTTGAATCAAGGTTTGCATCGGTACCTGAATCAATGAAGCTCCAAATCCCAGAATTCCCGCACACAATAGCGCGATCGGGAGGTTACTCACAAATGTAAAAATAGCTAATGCTATACTCATGATGATAAATCCCACCAATGGCAGGGATTTTTGTTGGAGACGTTGCCCAAAGTGACCTAATATTCCCGCTCCGAAGACTAAGCCGATTCCGGCGGGAGCGACTAGCGAACCAAATTGTTTGAGCACCAAACCTACTTGAGCGGTGAGTGCCACTGCCAAAATCGGTAGCGCAGCGATAGTCGAAGATAGGACAGCAATTTGCAGCATGGCATTTAGTAAGATCTTGTTGCTCTGCAAATAATCAAACCCTTCCTTCAACTCATGCCACGGTTTAATTTTGCGCGCGTGTTTGCTGGTATCGATAGTTTCTCTAATCTTCACTAGTTTACCCAAACCTGCCGCCACTAAATAAAATGATGCTACTAATATTTCCTGAGAGCCATTTCTGGAAATCTGGGTAACAGCAGTGAGGATAGTTTCGCCGATGCCAAATCCCAGAATGACCGAACCCACGTTAGTAGTAGCAAACATCGCATTTGCTGTGAGGAGATTTGCTGGGGGGACAACTAGGGGGATGGCTGATTGTTCGGCAGGGGCGGATGCCTGGGTAACTAAGGAGTGAGCAAAGATGATGGCAAGTAGAACTGGGAATTCCTTGGGTAAGAGCGGTAACAACAGGATTAGTCCTGCTCGAAGGATATCTGCTAATACCATAATCTTCTTTTTGGGGTAGCGATCTACAAATATTCCCGCTGCTGCTCCCAATAGAATTGCCGGAATGGTTGAAGCTATCAACAAGTAAGAGAAAGCCGATGTCGCAAATCGAGCAGGGACATGATAGTCAGTTAATAAGGCACTACCCATGACTATCAGCACTTTATCCGCAATCTGCGAGAAAACTTGCCCACCCCACAGGAATAAAAACGGACGGTTTTTGAGCAGAGCCTTAAATCCACTCGCCTCTGTAGGTGTTTTTGCAGGCAACATAGGTTAAATAGGGGAAGGGGGTAGAAGTTGACAGTTGACAGTTGACAGTTGACAGTTGCTTAGTAATGGTATAAATTTTAGCTGTCCTCATCACCATCCGCCTCAAGGCAGAAGGCTCTAGACTCCGGCTTTTTGATAAAGGCTCCACCAAAGTCTGTAGCGATTGTACCTACTAATGGGTCGGGAAATCAGACCAGATGTGACAGTCGATCGAGTGGACGGTGAATAATAGATAATAAATAGTAGCTATTAATCCATCACACCCCTGAAATGAACTCCACTATCGCCTACCTGACTACTCAACTCGATCGCGCGATCGTTGCCGCATTGGGGGATGATTATGCTGGCACAGATCCCTTATTAGGATTATCGAGCAATCCTAAATTTGGGGATTATCAGGCAAATATGGCGATGGGACTGAGCAAGAAATTGGGACAACAGCCTCGTCAGATCGCGCAATCGATCGTCGATAATCTAGATGTAGCCGCAGTGTGCGAAGTTCCTCAAATTGCTGGCCCAGGATTCATTAATTTTACTGTCAAACCTAGCTATCTCGCTACTCAACTCCAAGCAATACAACTAGATAGCCGCTTGGGTGTGCCTGTAGCTGAGAAACCCCAACGCGTCATCGTAGATTTTTCCAGTCCGAATATTGCTAAGGAAATGCACGTCGGACACTTGCGATCGACTATTCTGGGAGATTGTATCGCACGGGTACTAGAATTTCGCGGTCATGATGTGCTCAGACTCAATCACGTTGGCGATTGGGGGACTCAGTTTGGGATGTTGATTCTCTACTTGCGGGAAGCTTATCCCGAAGCTCTGACGACGGCTGACGCGCTCGATTTAGGTGATTTAGTTGTCTTATATAAGAAAGCCAAACAACGCTTCGATGAAGATCCCGAATTTCAAGCAGCAGCTAGAAAAGAGGTAGTCAAATTACAGGCAAAAGATCCCGATACGATCGACGCCTGGAACCTACTATGCGACCAATCACGGCGCGAGTTTCAGGTAATTTATGACAGATTGAATGTCCAACTCACCGAACGCGGCGAATCATTTTACAATCCCTATTTAACCGCCGTAGTTGAAGATTTACGTGCGACGGGATTACTAGTCGAAAGCGACGGCGCACAGTGCGTATTTCTCGAAGGATATACCAATCGAGACGGCGATCCTTTACCCCTCATCGTTCAAAAAACCGACGGCGGTTATAACTACGCTACTACCGATTTAGCCGCAGTCAGATATCGGATTGGGATCGATCGAGCAGACAGAGTTATTTATATTACGGATGCCGGACAAGGAGATCATTTCGCCCAAGTATTCCAAGTCGCCAAATTAGCAAACTGGATACCTGAAGACGTTGAAATTATTCATGTTCCTTTCGGATTAGTATTAGGGGAAGATGGTAAAAAGATTAAGACTCGATCGGGTGAAGCGATTAAATTAAAAGAGTTGCTAGATGAAGCGATCGAAAGATTTAGCAACGATTTAAAATCTCGCGTAACAGCCGAAGAACGCCAAGAAACTGACGAGTTTATCGCTAATAGTGCCGAAATTGTCGGGTTAAGTGCGGTTAAATATGCAGACTTGAGCCAAAATCGCACGAGTAATTATGTCTTTAGTTTTGACAAGATGCTCGCGCTCCAAGGGAATACCGCTCCCTATATGATGTATGCCTATGTGCGGGTACAAGGCATCAGCCGTAAAGGTGGTATTGATTTCGACAATCTCGGAGCTAACGCCCAGATCGTGCTCAATGAAGAACTAGAACTTACTCTCGCCAAACACCTTTTACAATTAGGTACAGTTATTAATGAAGTCGAGCGAGATTTATTACCAAATCGGTTGTGTCAATACTTATTTGAACTCAGTCAAAAATTCAATCAATTTTATGACAAGCATTCTGTTTTACAAGTAGAAGAACCTTTGCGGACTTCACGATTAGTCTTGTGCGATTTAACGGCTAAAACGTTGAGACTAGGATTGGATTTACTCGGTATTTCAGTATTAGAACGGATGTAATTTCGATCGATCCCAATTGCCGCACGATTGAAATCGCCGCTCATGGTGTAAAGTCCGCTTACGCGGACTAATCTCTCAGTCCGCGTAGGCGGACTTTGCATCACTAGCAACGACTGGAAGTCGTTGACAATTCCGAGATCGATCGAAATGTTAGAATAGTAAATATACTCTTGCAGGAGGTGTAGCGATGACAGTTGCGATCCAAAAAATGACGCTAGAAGAGTTCCTTGCCTATGACGATGGCACGGATAAATTATATGAACTAGAAAATGGAGAGCTAATTGACATGGCATCCGAGAGCGAAATCAACCGTCGGATTGCCATGTTTCTATTGGCATATTTTCTCCAACTTGATATTCCAGCTTATCGGTTAACGATGAAGACAGAAGTAGCCGTTAGTGGATCGCGGGTATCCGTGCGGGTACCAGATTTGTTGGTATTATCTGAAGAATTAGCTACAGAAATGGATGGGGCGACTAGATCGATCGTCCTGATGGATATGCCCCCACCATTATTAGTCGTAGAAGTTGTCAGTCCCAATCAAGAAAAAAGAGATTATCGCTATAAGCGGAGTGAATACGCCGCTAGGGGCATTGCTGAATATTGGATCGTCGATCCGATCGCGCAACGAGTAACGATATTAGAATGGGTGGAGGGTTTGTATGAGGAGAAAGTCTATCAGGGAGATAATCAGATCGGATCGAGCTTGTTCGATCGTCTAGATCTGAGTGTCGATCGAGTGTTACAGGCGCGTTAGTTGCGATCTACACGCTAAGATTCGAGTAGATCGATGCTCTTTCACAGAGGCTACGCCAAAGAGTCCACCAGGAATTGCGGATTACAAACTATCGATAGTCACCATGCGGCGAGTTTCTGCCGAGATTCTGGCAGCATCAGCGACGCGGAGAGTTGCCAGACTAGCCGCAGGAGTAACATAATTTGGCTTGCCATCAATCAAATGATCGAGGACTATTTCCAGATCTTTAGCAAACAAACCCTTCCGCGCACCAAGATCCAGAGGCGTAGAAGTGCCATCTTGAATAAATACCCCTTCATCACCATCGAATATTAGTGCGCCCTTGTCCCCATGTACCTCAAACTTGCGGGAGTTTTGCCATAATCCCTCACCCTTACCATAGACGACTTCGCCGATCGCGTTAGTATTTTTGAAGCGTAATTGTGCCGTACACAGACAAGTTTTGTAATAATCGCCCACCCCGCCCCAGTATTGATTGTTGCAATTGACACTCTCGATCGCGCCAAACAAGTCAGTGAAGCGATGGAGTCGAGAAAGTGCCGCCATCAGGGGAAATCCGAACTCAGAGCGATGAAAAGTCCATTTTTCAGGTACGGGACGCTGACAGACAATCGTGCTGTAGCGGGCGTAATGCACCTCTCCTAGACGATCCAACCATTCGCGCATCGTCTGGTGGAGTCCGCCCAAGAGTTCGATATGTTCGACATGGAGCAATACTTTTTTTGCCACAGCCAGTTGGACGATTTCGGTAGCTGCTCGAACATCGAGGGCGAGTGGATACTCAACGATTGTATGCTTACCTGCCTCGATCGCAGCACGGACGATCGCACTGTGGTGAGCATTGATCGTTGCCACGATTACCAGATCGATGTCGGGCATTTGCACCAATGTCTGCCAATCAGCTACTGCTAATACATCGAAGCTCTGGGCAAATTCTGCCGTGCGTTCGGGATTGCGCCCGGCGACGGCTACTAGCTGGGTGCGGCTTTCGGTGGCGAGACTTTGGGCGCGGACTTTGGCGGCAAATCCGGTGCCCACGATGCCAACGCGGATCGGGAGATTAATTTCTCCATAACTAGGGGTTTTAGACATAAGATTTTTTAATATTATAAAGCGATTGAATTAACCGCCAAACTGAATGCCAGAAAATATTATAACTGCTACTCTAGGCTCTATTTAACCCGATCGCCGCTGGCTGCTTAATGACGCTAACCGTTGATAAATATAGACTACAGGAGATATGCGATCGATCCGTTGCCGTAGAGGTATAAGTAATTAGGATGAATCCCCGCGATTTGATTACGAATACCATTCGACTTTAGCGGAACTTATGGATACAGATGGTGAGGTTTTCCCTTAGTATTCAAATAGAGATGAAAAAAACTGCGCTACTTAGGGCAATCCGATCGAGCGTAGTTACTCACAGATCTAGGCTGGCAGATTGCCTGACTATAGACAAATATGTGTGCATCTGTCATTATTTAAGCGAAATAGAGAGGAATCAATCTGACATGGCAACCTATAAAGTTACTTTAATCAACGAAGCTGAAAATCTCAATAAAGTTATTGAGGTTGCTGACGACACCTACATTTTAGACGCAGCCGAAGAGCAAGGGATCGACCTTCCTTATTCTTGCCGTGCGGGTGCTTGTTCGACTTGTGCTGGTAAAATCACTGCTGGAGAAATCGATCAATCCGATCAATCTTTCTTAGACGACGATCAAATCGAAGCAGGCTATGTCCTGACTTGTGTTGCTTATCCTAAGTCTGATTGCACCATCATCACTCACCAAGAAGAACAACTCTACTAAATTGCCAGGAAAAATCGATCGATCCTTTGGCGCAGCCTCTCTGAATAGGGAATCGATCTTTCTTAGACGACGATCGAATCGAAGCAGGATATGTCCTGACTTATGTTGCTTATCCTAAGTCCGATCGTCACTCACCAAGAAGAATAACTCTACTAAGCTCCCGATCTGGTTCTGGAGTGAGTAGTTTAGGAGCGTGGAATTAAATTAATTCCGCGCTCCTATCTTTTTAAGTGAAACTCGATTTTGAGGCTGTTTCCTTACCCATTACTTATATCAACCGCCATAGTGCTTAGGACATGATAACGACTGGAAGTCGTCGCTCATGGTGCAAAGTCTGCCTCCGCAGACTACAAGGCAAAGTGTCTTAACTGTCTTGGCTATTGCTATACTATCCATTCAAACTTGATTGAAATCGATCGCCGTCGGGGTAATTCTATTTTAGCCTTTCCAAAGTCTGGGGTCTAACTCAAATGGTTGCGGGGATTCTACAGCTAGCTTGACAAAATCGGGGTGTGACGGATTAATTAAATAGTTGAATTCCAGTGGAATGACCACCGAAGGCACCGCTAAAATCGCTGTCGCACCCGATCTAAACCAGTTATCACCCATCATTGCCAAAACAGCAGGTGCGGGTATGTTACGCCAATTTGGAGGTAATTGAGCCATTTCTAGATACTCAATGTTTACCTCTGTCGGCACATCCACCCGAATCCACGCCAACATCGTCGCCACATCTTCAACTTCCATATGGACGAAGACTTCTAACGCTGCAAGTGAAAGCGTTCCGGAAGTATAAACCATCCCCTGTCCGCGAGAATTCCAACGTCCGCCAACTCTTCTGGCACCTTCGCCACTAAAAGCTGTATCTACATACTTGCGCTTGGAAATTCGCCACAAACTCAAGCTCAACTATATACTCCATACTCGATTCGATCGAGTAATTCCACCACCTGCTCTGTCCCTGCATCCGTATCCAGTAAATCTACAGGCGCATGACCGTTTAATCCTCGATTGGGTCGCTTCAGCCAGCTAGTCGCCGTGTCAGCACTCTCAAATACATCCTGTGCTTGAGCCGCAACTCTGGCTAGTCGGTACAATCGATCGGACCAAGTAGCATTTAAAGGCTTGTCTTCTTTCTGAAGTCTGACGATTGTTCTGACTGAAGTTCCTACCACCTTGGACATCTGAGCGTCTGAAAGTTGATAGTAACTCGCCACTCGCTTAAAAGACTCGATCGATAATCCGCGCCGCACTACTTCAATACTGTCATTGGTGGAGTCTTGGAGCATCGTTGAAGATGAACTTGTTGAACCTGAAATTCCCAAAATATCCAGTAATTGGTTTGATGGAGCCATAATTTACCTCAATTTAGGCATCTGTCTTAATTATAACGCTAAATGCTCAATTTCCCTCAATAAAATTGTTGAAATACTTGCCCTTACTTGCTTTAATCGAGCTAATGACGATCGAAGCTAAATTTCTCATCTGTTCAGGCAAGGGCTAATCGATCTTGTTAGACCATTAAACACAGAAAGCCCCTACCAGCAAAGGTTAGGGGCTTTGCTTCAGTCTTAAAGTACAAAAAAATTCCCACTTGGGCGGGGTGCTACCTACTTTTACCCTTCGCCGCGCCACCAAGCTAGAGGATCGATCGCGGCTACATATGGCGGCCAACAATAGATGCTACGATCTCCTGGAGTATCTGACGGTTGGGCAAAACCCAAACCCAAGCACAAATGACTCAGAACCTCGGCGTATGCTCGATCGTGTCCAGGATAGCCTAAATGCGCGTGAGCGTACTCATGAGCGACTAGAGCCAACCAATCAGGCGGTGCAACTCGCCCCACATCCACCAAAATCGTCGTCGGGTTGGTATTAATATTACAAAAACCATCTAACTGCATCGATGAAGCAAACGGCACTGCGAAGATCTGAATCGATCGTCGATCGATCGGATTGAAACACTCATCACAGGCATCAAGATGGACTTGCAGCGATCGATTGACAGTTTCAATCTGCTTACCGATCCAATTATAAATGGAGACTCGATCGCGCAAATTATCCATCACGTCGATCGTCTGCGGCGGTAACATGGGTTGAATCCGTTGCAGGTATTCAACCCCAGCACGGTACATTTCCGTTTGGTTGCTGGCTGTCACCAACCGAGCGGAGAGAGGATGAGACTAGGATCTACATTTGCTGGCGTTACAACTAGCTCGGTAGTAGTATCTGCCAGTACGCGAGTTTCAGTACAGAATGTCGCAGTACTAAAGCCACCCATCCGTTTTACCGTACTACTTCGTACCCGCACATTCGGACTAGGGAACCAGAACCGTTCGATCGAACTCATGATGTCGTATTCTGTGATCAGCACCAAACCACCATCATTATCCATGTGATAATGTCCCGCTACCGAGACAATTTCAGCATAACCGCGATCGCGCAACAATTGACCGCTCCGAGGTTTGTCTGGATCGGGAACTAGCGCAAATACAGTCTTACCCTCATGATTTTCACCCTCCTGATCCCAGCCCATCGAAGCCGCCCAAGTCACACAACAGCCGCCTACAGCTAGACTAGGATCGACTTGATGAGACTCACACAGCTCGATTATTTCCGCGTCTTGGGCGGCTAGTGCCTTTACCTCGATCTCCGATTCACCCATCTCAGATCTTCTAAATGCGAGGTGATGAGTGGTGCGTTTCGATCTCCATCTGCCAGCACTGTGCTGGAAAAACTCCATTACGTCCATCATGCGCCGATTTATCTTTAGTAACTCAGTCTTAATTTTAGCAATTTCGGGAACAGGAGGGAGATGGGGAGATATTCACCCTATCTCCCTCTTCCCTACTCCCTAAATTGTGGTAAAGTTTTGTTAAAATAGATATGGGACATCCGCCGTCCTACCAATACTTCTGGAGAAAATTAATTTCATGCTGCGACTGGAACATATCTGCAAGATTTATCCCACAGGTGAAGTCCTCAAAGACATTAATTGGGAAGTGAAGCCAGGGGATCGAATTGGGTTGGTAGGGGCGAATGGTGCGGGTAAATCCACCCAAATGAAGATTATCGCTGGGCAGATCGAACCCACCAGCGGCGAAATCATCCGCCCCAATAGTCTGAATATTGCCTATCTCAACCAAGAATTTGATGTCGATCCGACGCGAACTGTTAAAGAAGAATTGTGGCAAGCATTTGGTGAAGCCAATCGCGTCCACTCCCAACTCAATGAAATTCACCATCAGTTAGAAACTGCTAGTGGTGATGAGCTTGACAAACTGCTCGATCGCATGGATAAATTTCAGCGATTGTATGAAGCTCTAAATGGTTATGCACTCGAAGCCGAAATCGATAAGATCCTACCAGAAGTAGGGTTTGAAATGGAAGATGCCGATCGATTGGTGAGTGCCTTTAGTGGCGGTTGGCAAATGCGGATGAGTTTAGCCAAAATCTTGCTCCAATTTCCCGATTTGCTCCTACTCGATGAGCCGACAAACCATTTAGATTTAGAAACGATCGAATGGCTGGAAAATTACCTCCGCAAGCTCGAAACGCCGATGGTAATCATCTCACACGATCGCGAGTTTCTAGATAGATTGTGCAACCAGATCGTCGAGACAGAACGCGGTGTCTCTAGTACATATCTCGGTAACTATTCATCATACCTCGAACAAAAAGCTGAGAACTCATCCGCTCAATTAAATGCTTTCGAGCGGCAACGCAAAGAACTTGAAAAACAACAAGCTTTCGTTGAGAAGTTCCGTGCTAGTGCAACCCGCAGTACTCAAGCAAAGAGTCGCGAAAAACTCCTCGATAAAGTCGAACGGATCGCGGCTCCAGTCTCCAGTATGCGAACCCTGAGTTTCCGGTTTCCCCCCGCACCTCGGAGCGGTCGCGAAATAGTAGAAATCAAAGATCTAGAACATGTCTATGGTGACAAAATTCTATTTTTAGGCACAAACTTATTTATCGAACGTGGCGATCGGATTGCCTTTTTAGGCCCCAATGGTTGCGGCAAATCTACCCTGTTAAAAATGATTATGGGGATGGAACAGCAGACTAGTGGATCGATTCAACTCGGCGAACACAATGTTATTCCTAGTTACTTTGAACAAAACCAAGCAGAAGCACTAGACCTCACCAAAACAGTTCTAGCAACTATTCATGATGAAGTTCCCGACTGGAAAAATGAAGAAGTTCGTACCTTATTAGGTCAGTTCTTATTTACTGGCGACATGGCATTCAAAAAAGTTGAATCGCTCAGTGGTGGTGAAAAAGCCCGCCTAGCTCTGGCGAAAATGCTGCTGATTCCAGCCAATCTACTAATTTTAGATGAGCCGACAAATCACTTAGATATACCCGCCAAAGAAACACTCGAAAACGCCCTCATCGACTATGATGGGACAGCATTAATTGTTTCTCACGATCGATATTTTATCTCTCAAGTTGCGAATAAAATAGTCGAAGTGCGTGACGGTGAGTTTCGGGTATATCTAGGTGACT
The DNA here is from genome assembly GCF_041737865.1 of Chamaesiphon sp. Taxonomy (NCBI): domain Bacteria; kingdom Bacillati; phylum Cyanobacteriota; class Cyanophyceae; order Gomontiellales; family Chamaesiphonaceae; genus Chamaesiphon; species Chamaesiphon sp. Next base: position 1,750 of record NZ_JBGSQZ010000234.1, on the reverse strand, counting down.
ATCACTACTACCTCGACAAACTAGAAGAAGAACGCCAACTCGTCAAACAACAAGCTCTAGCTACTGCTGAAGCCGCCAAGAAAGCCGCTAAAGCTGAAAAGGGTAGCACAAAGAAAAAATAATCATCGAGTACACAAATGAGGGGAGGGGAAATTTATGAATTGTTCATGAATTGCCTCTCCCCTTCATTGTGTGGATCTTTAGCATCGCCAAGATCTCGATCGCGAAATGCTGCCTCGATCGGGTCGGATATAATAGACAAATAAATAAGCTTACCAGTGAAACTAATGGTTGCTAATCTCTACTGGACAACCGCAGATCTCGATGTCATGCCCGATGATGGTGGCTGGTTGCGGCATGAAATTATTGAAGGAGAACTATTAGTGACTCGCGCTCCCCACATTCGTCATCAAGCCATTGGTGGCAATATCCATTTTGAACTAGAGTTTTGGTCGAGACAGACTAAATTAGGGAAGCCATTTCAAGTTCCTGGCGTGATTTTTACGCCGACAGATGCAGTGATTCCCGATCTGGTGTGGGCGAGTCAAGCGCGTTTAGATCGAGGTATCGATGAAGCGGGACACTTTACGATTGCGCCAGAGTTGATGGTAGAGATTTTATCCCCTGGCTCACAAAATGAGCAACGAGATAAGAGTGTAAAACTCAAACTATACTCCATGTATGGCGTACAGGAATATTGGATCGTTAATTGGCAACTACAAACGCTAGAAATCTATCGCCGCACTGAAGCACAACTACAATTGGTAGCGACACTTTTAGCTGGTGATACTCTCACTTCACCAATATTACCTGGCTTTAGTGTAGAAATCGATCGGATCTTTTCGTAAATATTTAAAGCGATGGCTAATGACGTAAAAATGAACAGGGGAGCTGAAATTCTTAATTTTTGGTTTGGTACGCCCGATACTTTACATAATGGCGAACAGTATGGCAAACCTCGCTCGATGTGGTTTAAATCTGCTCCGGCAATCGATCGTAAGATTAAAGAGAGATTTGCAGAAATACATCAATTTGGGGTGGCTGGCTTATTAGACGGTTGGCAAGATTCACCAACTAGTTGCTTGGCTTTAATTATTACCCTCGACCAATTTTCGCGCAATATATTTCGTGATACACCTGACGCTTTTGCTGCCGATGAGCTAGCTTTATCTATTGCTAAACATGCGATCGATTCTGGTTTAGATCGCCAGTTATTACCCGTACAAAGATGGTTTATATATCTACCATTCGAGCATAGCGAAAATATCGAAGACCAAGTAAAATCAGTTAAATTATTTGAAACATTATCCTCAGACCCCGATAGTCAAATCGCGATCGATTCTGCCCGCACTCACTACAAAATAATTAAAACCTTCGGACGCTTTCCCCATCGCAATCAAATTCTAAGTAGAGCGAGTACTCCTGCTGAATTAGATTTTCTTAATTCTCCCGATGCTTTTCGTGGTTGAGATCGATGTTATGAAAGCTGCATACCGAGTTGAATTTTGATGACACGTTCGATTGATTTCAGATCGTCTTCACAGAGCTTACCGAGTTTATTTGTCAGTCGCTCTTTGGATGCAGTTGTCAATTGGTCAGCCATTGCCTTAGGGACTTCCAAGAAATAAATAGTTCCGAGAGAGTAAGATAGACTAAGAATATATACCGAAAGGAGATCTGAGCAATGTTGGAACTAACAGGGGGACTCAAAGCATTATTGAAAGAGACAGCAGAACGGCTCAAAGGTCAT
>NZ_JBGSQZ010000213.1:0-24918 GCF_041737865.1 Chamaesiphon sp. | reverse complement strand
TTTTGACGTTGAAAGGCTCAAAACCCTTGCACTCGATCGCTTGAATCTGGCGATCGAGTGAGAATATTTGCAACAAAACCATTTTTTAGCAAGGAGTTCAGGCTTTAGAACAGCATCAGGGACTAATTCAGCAAGCCCTAGTTAAATCCATAAATTAATGTTTGACAAAATTATAAGAAAATATTGGCGCGAACGATCCCTTTAATCGGTTTGCCAGAGGGATTAAATTGCATTTGTTTGATACCTGCGAGGATGATTTCATCGATTTGGGGATTGCCGCTCGATTTGACGATGTTGGCGGCTGAGACTATGCCATTTGCATCGATCTCCACCCGAATTCGCAAGCGATCTTTACCACCGTCACTGTCTTGTAAGTTTTGAAGTCTGGCAATCTGGCAATTCTTGATACATTGCAATCCACCACCATTACCAGTACCAGTACCAGTGCCAGTGCCAGTGCCAGTGCCAGTACCATTACCAGTGCCATTTGGAGCCGATGAATTACCTGTTGACATACCAGTGGCGGCGAAATCACCGCTTGGAGTAGCTAGATCGGTACTGCCTCGCCATGTGGGCGTAAAGCCGTTAATAGCAGAAGTACCATTTAGTTCGATCTGTCGATCGTTGTTGGTACCTGTCAGAGGATTATTGCTGGCCCTGAAGCGATCTTCGGACTGGTTTAGATTAGATGTTGGTGGTGCTGGCTGGCTTGATAAGATCGATCGCTCTGATGTGCTGGAATACGTTTTGGATAAGCGGGGTGACTTGACTGGGGGCGGATCGGATTTGGTAGTTATAGGTGTTGGTAATGTCGGGAAGGAGAAGGATTTTGGCGGGGATGAGGACGATCGATCGGCGGGAACGGGAGCATCAATAGCGGGGATGGGTGTAGATTTTGCTTTGAGCTTGGATGTGGGCGATCGCGATTTGAGCTGTTTGAGCGTGGAGAATGGCTTTGATTTGGATGAAAGCTTGACTGTTGGTGGGCTTGACTCGATCGCGGGCTTGGAAGTAGTGACAGTAGTTGTGGGAAGGTTCTTGGCGACAATCTGCGGGAGTGAGGGCTTGGGAATAACTGGACTCGAAGTCTGGCGAATAATCGGTTTGGGTGCGATCGCGATCGGTAGGGGCGGGGCTGGCACTGAGGCGATAGCCTCGACTGGTGCTACCAGTACGATCTCGATCGGTTCTTCGGGTGGTGCTGCTACTCGCCACCACTTAGAGATGCCCCAAATCAACCCCAGATGGAGAACTACGGAACCACTCAAACCAAGGGCGAGTATAGTTCGCAGTTGGCGGTCTGAATTTGGGCGATCGATTAGTGGCTGTAGCAGATTGCGGGAGCTGGACGAACGCATACACTTTAGAAATTAGCAGAAATGCCAACCCGATAGGTTCTACCTGGGCTGTAGATCCGATTTACTTTTTCGTACTGAACATCGGCAAGGTTCTCGACAAACAGATTGAGTCCGACATTTTCGCCGATCGGGATGCGCGCACCCAGATCCAAATTGAGGAAAGATGGAATAAAGTCGGTGCTAATCAGACCTGGGTTGTTAAAGAAAGCACGACGGGTACCTGCATTGTAGTTAGTTAGAAGATTGACTTCCCAACCTCGATTGGCATAACCAATCCCCAACTGAGCGACTGAATAAGGCACGAAAGACAGTTGTAATCCCTGTTCTGCACCGGACTGAATTTTGGCATCAGTGTAGGTGTAGTTGGCAAAAGCAGACAATTGGGGCGTGAGTTGTTGTTTGAAGCCAATTTCTAACCCGTTGGTAGCAACTTGCCCAATATTTGCCCATTGAGTAATCGTCGGGCTAACTGCTTGAGTGGCGAGGCGATCGTTTAAACTACTTCCAAAGTAGGTAATCGTACCTGTAGATGTATTGCTCAATGCCAGATCGAATCCCGCCGTATACGTGAAGCCTGTTTCGGGCTTGAGATTGGGGTTGGGGAACCAGCCGTGGACGGTATCGTAGAGGTATAGTTGGTCGAGTCCAGGATTGCGTTGTGCACCAGCGACAGAGGCACGCAGAGCCAGATTGGGGGTAATTTCCCAGCGTGAGCCGAGGCTGGGATTGAGATAGTTACCAAACTGAGAGTTAAAGTTTTGCCGAAAGCCTAAATCTACCGCAAATCGATCGGTAATTTTCCAGGTATCGACGGCGAAGAGGGCGGTATTGAGGACATTGCGATTCTCAATATCGTTAAAGGCAATCCGACTAGGTACAGTGCTAATCGATGAACCATTAAGTTGACGATTTTGGATTTCCCCACCCCAGCGCAGAGTATTAGTAGGATTAGTCTTCCATGTATGATCTACTCTTCCAGTCACGGCTTGGGTATCGAGGGTACCCGTGCGGCTAAAAGTTCCGCTCGGCCCAAAGGTATTAAAATAATCCTGGTTATAACTGATAGTAGTATTGAGAATCGAGCTTTGGTCGGGGCTGAGTTGGGTTCGCCAGTTCAATCCCAAATTTAGCGTGTCGTGATTTAATCTATCCCGTTGGAAGGGGAACCCAAAATAAACCAAACCTCGCCGACTAGTAATTTTAGTCACATCGAAATCTAGGCGATTGCGATCGTTCAGTTCAGCAGAGATATTACCAGAATAACTCATGGTATCGGTGTCGGCGTTGGTAAGTTTACCCGTCACAGGGTCGCGATTAGCAGCACCGATCGGGACACTATAGTCATTATCGATCCGATATTTTTCGACCCCGATCCGATAGTTTAATGTTTGGGTGCCACCAATATAACTAGCCCGATAATCCTGACGACCATAAGAGCCGAGTTCCGCTGATACATTAGTTTCTGGACTGCCCTTATAAGCCTTGGTAATAATATTTACCACACCACCAAAGGCTTCAGAACCGTAGATAATATTACTTGCACCACTAGAAAGTTCGATCCGATCGATCGCATCTGCCGGAATACTATTGAGATCTGTCGCACCATGATAGGTATTGACATTAGTATTAATCGGGCGACCATTTAATAAGATAATAAATTGGTTTGTCGATGCCCCACGATAATAAGTTCCAGTGTGAATATCGGCACCATAACCGACATCATTAATGGCAAACCCAGGTAAATTCTTGAGGGCATCAGCCGCATTTTTTGAACCTTGCCGATCGATTTGTTGGCGATCGATCGTGTAAATCGGTGAGGATTTTGGTAAATCTATTCGGCGTTCTCCAGTGACATCGATGGTGAGTTCTGGCTCTGCGGCGATCGGATCTGTCGGTGCCGGTGGTGCCACAATTGTAGGAACTGGCGTTGCTGCGGCTGGCAGTAGGATAGTTTGGGGAGATTCAGCTCGTGGTGCCGATCTACTCTCAGCAGTTGGTTGAGATCTAGGCTTGGCTTTGAACTTGGGACGTTTCTTTTTCCTAACCGCGATGAGGATATTACTAGATTGGGAAACGTTGACGCTTAGAGTAGTGATGGGCGAGATCGAGTCTGCCGCCCGCACAATATTACCGAGGAAAAATGTCGCAAATAATCCGCTGATGGTCACAAGCGACCAGTTTAATTGTCTATTCAATGTGTTTACTTATTACCGATCTTTAGTTGTAGTTAAAATATTCAATTACTCACGCTCGATGCTAGAGCGATCTACTTACTACCTTCCCACTCAATCAAGAGACATCATGATTCACCATTCACCCCCTAAGCTAGATGTCTAATTTGACACAGGTCAGGGAGTAGTTCATCTAGTTTTAGATCTACCGATCTTCAGTGAGACATGTGCTGATGGGGAGTCATCTGCGATTCAGATTGTCCTGGCTGCACTTGGGGAGAATTAAGTTGCATCAGGCTCATATTCACTCGACCAAAACTCACCAATCCCATCGTAATTAGTCCCGTACTAAACAATCCCATCGAAACAAGTCCGATTGAGATCGCCCCCATCGGCACCAATCCGATCGAAATCAATCCGTGGGGCACCACACCAATGGAAATCAATCCATGCGGCGACACCCCAATTGAAAAAATGCCATCATGGGGAGAAATTCCAATCGATAAAAGCTTGAGTTTGTGGTGGCGATGCTCCAGAGGAGACGCTACGAGATCGCGATCGTTAGTCATTCGACTTGATGCCAGTTTGAGGTAAGGTGGAATAATTTAGCCGCATATATAAATAGCGCATTTAGTCGGGATCGGTCAAATGACAACGTGTAAAACACCTTGATTTTCCAGAGGAGCGACTGAAATCACGCGGAGGTCTCCGACCCATGGCTTTCAGTCAGCGATTCGCGCTCTGGAGGTTTCCTCCAGATCTCGCTGTATCAAGACAAGACAGAGGCTCTCTCCAACGGATTCTTGCGATAATGTGTGAGTACTCTAACTAAAATTTCATGGCTCCGCTGCCCCACCACCGCCCTCAGCAACTCTCGCTGGGGCCACTCGAACGCGAGATTCTCGAAATTATCTGGGAACTAGGTATAGTCACCGTTAAAGATATTCACGATCGGATTTTGAGCGATCCAGATCGTGAATTAGCCTATGCTTCTGTTGCTACGATCCTGAATCGACTGACACAGAAAAAATGGCTCACCTGCAATAAACAAGAACGCACCTATGTTTGGCAAGCAGTAATAAGTGCGACTGAAGCACAAACTCTTCAGGCTTACGAACATCTCAACCAATTTTTGGCAGTGGGAAATCCTGATATCGTCGCCGCCTTTGCCGACGATCTCGATCGATCTAGTCTCGAACAGCTAGAAGCGATCGCTCACAGACTGCAAGCCATCCACACCGCCAAGGAGAAACAGTAATGCACCTAATTGTATTGTTGGCTATTTTCGCGCTGGCTTGGAGACTGCGGTACACTTGGTCGGAAACTGGTGCTAGTTGGAACCAGCGGTGGGATCGGACACTAGCAATATTCTTGTTACCACCACTACTATTATTTACGAGTGCGATCGCCATCATTTGGATGGGGCCTCACGGACGGATGGTATGGGTCGGAAATGATTGGTTGAGTTATGACCTCGCGATCGGATTTTTGGGATTTGCAGCACTTTACTGGCTCAAACTAGCTAGATCTGGATGGCTGATGCTCCAACAGGTTCGCACCTACCCCACCACCGAACTGGACGGCAATAGCGTTCGTCTCCTCAATCTAGCGACTCCATACATTGCCCAAATTGGTTTCTGGGAGCCAGAATTAGTCATTAGTCAGGCATTGCTAGATACTCTGGGAACAGAGCATTTAGGAGCCGTTCTAGCCCACGAACAAGCGCATTATCACTACCGCGATACCTACTGTTTTTTCTGGTTGGGCTGGGTGCGTCAGATTACCACTTGGCTACCGCAGACTGAAGCGATGTGGCAGGAATTATTAGTACTCCGAGAACTGCGTGCCGATCGCTGGGCAGCAGATCGCACCGATCCATTATTAGTAGCCGAAGCTTTACTCTTGGTAGTTCAAAATACATCCGCCCTTACTGAAAACTTCAGTGCCGCTTTTAGTCAAATGGCTCCAGCAGATCGGCTCGATCGCCGGATTGAAGCACTTTTGGCAATCTTGGAACCTTCACTCGACGATCGCGTTGACGTAATCGAGCCGCAACATCGGCAGTACCAACAAAACCTATCTACCTGGGCATGGCTGCTGCTAGCATTGCTACCATTATTAGCAGTGCCCTTTCATACATAACCCAAGTTGCTATTGACACTCAAAGTGGTTTCAACCACTGTCTTGTGTCTTGTCTTGTCTCGCTGCGGTCAAGACAAGACACAATCGTTGGCATTCTTAGACCCACAGTCACTAAGACTGATAAAATAAGATACGACAATTCTCCGCAACAATACAAATATTCATGATTTCCAGTAATGACTTTAGACCTGGTGTATCCATTGAGTGGAAAGGAGGCGTATGGAAAATCGTCGAATCTCTCCATGTTAAACCTGGGAAAGGTTCCGCTTTTGTAAGGACAAAGCTCAAAAATGTCCAAAGTGGTAGCGTGGTAGAAGAAACATTCCGCGCTGGGGAAACTATGCCCCAAGCTACGTTGGAAAAAATTAAGATGCAGCACACCTATAAAGATGGCGATCAATTTGTGTTTATGGATATGGAATCTTTTGAAGAATCCAATCTGACTCCTACCCAAATTGGTTCTAACGTAAAATACCTCAAAGAAGGGATGGAAGTTAGTATCGTCCGTTGGGGCGAACAAATTATGGAAGTGGAGCTGCCAAACACCGTAGTATTGGTCGTGATTGAAACCGATCCTGGGATGAAGGGCGATACAGCTACAGGCGGTAGTAAGCCAGCGATCGTTGAGACAGGCGCACAAGTTACAGTACCTTTGTTTATCAGTATCGGTGAAAAAATTAAAATCGATACTCGTACCGATCAATATGTTGGCAGAGAAAGCTAATTAGAACACTGAGCTAGTCCAAAATTCACTCTCGGTTCGATCGATCTGTAAGTGAATTTTGTTTTAGTTGCGATCGGTCAAAATTGATACTTCAATCATCTGAAATTTGTGCGGTCGGTTGACTAAATAAATCGGCTCCACTCTCAGGAGCCATGCGACCCGATCGCGAGGCAGTTTGCTGGTGTTGGCATCGGCGCAAACGAGATCGGCTTTAGCGATCGTTTTCTAATATATCAATTAAATTTATCTCCCTAATAGTTACGTCTACTCGATTACTAATAACTATTAATCAACCAGAACTGAATATGACAATTAATTTTAAAGAAATTAGCGAACTATTAGCCGCGATCGCTAAAAATAATATTACTGAATTAACACTTAAAAATGCTGATTTTGAACTAACAGTCAGCCAGGGTAATCCACCAGTAACCAGTAGCTCGATTTCGACAACAATTACAGATATTAATTCTCAATTAATATCTTTACCTCCCGAATCATTGGCGGTAAATCAACCAGCCACACCATCGATCGACAAAAATTGGATCGCGATCGAGTCGCCGATGGTAGGCACTTTCTATCGCTCTCCAGCCCCAGATGAACCAGCATTTGCATCTCCAGGAGATCGGATCAAAGTGGGGCAAACAGTCTGTATCATTGAAGCAATGAAGCTGATGAATGAGATCGAATCTGAATCAGCCGGACAGGTAATGGAGGTGTTAGTTGAAAATGGTCAACCGATCGAATTTGGTCAACCACTAATGTATATCAACCCTAATTAAGGAGTTGCATTTGGATCTGGATTAATCGGGAAATCTTGGTTGTAAGTTTGACGCGTAGTTGGTTGTCTGATTTCTACTCCAACATCACCGAGTACTTCCAACTTTTTACCTTCGACGGTAATCCATACAGGTGCATCGGGATTTTGAGCTGTGGCGGTATAAACTACTTGACCTAATCTCCCAATCATGGAAGTCGCTCCAAATCCTTGGGTAAACTCCTTCGATAGATCGACGTGGATGCCATCTGCGAGAATTTTGGCACTCAATAGCTTGGTTCCCACAGGAATTGTGGAAGTCAACTTCCCATCTGGCTTACCTGCTGAAGCGATCAAACTAGAAAGCGATCGATTGACGCGTACCTCTGGATCTGAGCTACTGGGTTCAGTATCCTGACGTTCTTGGGGTACTAAAAATGTTTTTTTACCATCATCATCCAGCCGCCAAATTTTAACGGTATTTTCTTGCTTTTGAGCGATCGATGGTGTCGTTGACTTAGTAGTCTTTGCGACTGTCGGACTCGTGGATTGCACCGAGGGAACAACCGCAGTTGGGTTGGGTGCTGTGGTGATAGGAGAGACTTGTGGCGAATCTACCCGCGCCGGATCTACTGTAATTGGATTGGAAGAACTAATTTTGTTAGGGGTACTCGCTTGGGGGCGGTTGTTTTGGTGGATCGGAAACCATGCTAATCCGCCACCAATAATAGTTGCTGCTACAGCTAGGGCTGATATGGTAGCAACTACGCTTTTAGATATAGACTTTTGCTCTTCCATAATTAAAATTCCTATAGATCGTTAGAACCAGTGAACAGTAAACAGTTATTTAGAACATGGTGCTTGGGACTCGATCGGGCAAAGCCCATGCTGTGCCTAACAGCAGGCTTCCGCCAATGCGAACGAGACAATGCAAGGCAAACAAGACTTGATAACTAGCAACTGGTAAATGCTCTTATGTTCGACCTGCTTTCGTCACCCAAAGTACCCTTAGTTACTCCACTAACAGTCTAACTGGTAGAATCCAGATTCGGTAACGATCGATCTTCATCGACAGTTAGCCGCTGGATCGATAATGGCACAGACTCAGGAGCGATCGGTTACTGCTGGGTACCAGATATCCGTACAAAAGCTGACAGTTCTAGCTCTTGGGGACTGACTTTGAACTGAAGAATTCGGGTAGTCAGACCGCGCTGTTCTAGTAAATCTACACTAAGTCGATCGCTGATTCCAGTAGTCAAGCCAGCTAATAAAAAAGGTGGAACTTGAGTACCGCCGACTGTCGCAGTAGGTGCCAATAACTGAAACTTTCGCCCGCCGATGACACTCACACCAGTTTCGAGATTAATCGCCAGTTTTTCATCAGAGCCAGGGTCTTTCAACTCTGCTGTAATCCCCAGTCGATTATTACCCAAAAATTTCAATTGAGGGTTGGTGATTTGATAATCCTTATTGAGCGAACTAGCAGCAGCACCGAAGGTACTAGTTGTCATTTTCTGAAGCTGGGCGATCGAAGCCGGAGATTTTAAGAAATTATTTAGATCTGCTTCATTAAACTTAAATTTCACTCCCGCCTGAATTGGTTGTTGAAGAGATGAAGATCGCGGGTTTTGTCCATCTGCTTGAATTGCTTGGAGATTTACCGCAATCGGATCGGTTTCAACTTCTAGGGTATCGATTCGCAGATCCTTGCTTACCCACACACCCCGTCCAGCAATCCGCAATTTATTGATTTTACCGTTGATAATCTGGTGAACTGGAGCATTATCAACTCTCACTTGTAGTTGCTCGGCACGGTCTAGCTGCGATCGCAAGGCGGTTTCCACAGTTTTATCGACTACGACTCCAGTGAGTGAAAATAAGGAGGTAATACTGGACAGGAGGATGATGATTAGTTCCATTTGGGAGTTAGTGAATGGTGGATGGTGGATGGCGATTCGCGCTCCTCGGGTTCCCCGAGGGTTTAGCGAATCAAGACAGTGGATGGAGTTTTGCTGTTTTATGTCTTAGCCGATCGGCAGCATGTTCATTGCCTAATTATTTGAGGATTGAACCTCCGCGATCTGATAGATCCCTATTCACCATTCACTTATCCACCATTCACCATCCACTCTTTAATGGCTGCTCCAACACTCTCGACGGCAATGTCTTGAGATTGTTTCGTGGCGCGTTGTACTACTTCCACTTTACCATCTTTGAGCGAACGACCAGTGACGATCCGGTAGGGGATGCCGATCAAGTCAGCGTCCTTGAATTTGACTCCAGCCCGCTCATCGCGATCGTCGAGGATGGTTTCGACGCCCATCTGATTTAACTCGGTGTAGAGGCGTTCTGCGACCTCCATCTGCTGGGCATCGGTAATATTAGGCACGCAGATAATCGCATGATAAGGAGCGATCGCTACTGGCCAAATTATCCCATCTTTATCGTAAGATTGTTCGACGGCTGCTTGAGCTAGTCGCGATACGCCCACACCGTAGCAACCCATCACTAGTGGCTGCTCTTCTCCCTGCTCGGTGGTAAATGTTGCCCCCATTGCTGCGGAATATTTAGTTCCCAGTTGGAAGATATGTCCGACTTCGATGCCGCGTGCTGTTTCCAGCGTTTGAGTAGGATCGTGGATGGCGCGATCTCCGACTAAAGCCTTTTGAAGATCGACGATGGTTGTTGGTAGGGGAAAGTTAGTATTCCAGTTAGCACCAACTAGATGTTTTCCAGCTTCATTGGCCCCCGTGATAAAGTTGGTTAGACTAGCGGCGGTGCGATCGACTATCCGCAGAAAGTGGGGATGGACATGGGGACTAGCACTAATATATTCATCCCCAAGATCGGGGGCAATATAACCGAGGGGTAATGGTTTGGCTGCCCATTTATCGATCGCCACTCCATCCGGTACTTCTAAAGCAATGACTGTTTTCGCGCCATAGTTAGGAGCTAATTTTACTAGTTCGTTAGTTAATTTAACCTGATTGACTTCTCGATCGCCACGAATACTAATTAATACCAGAACGGTCTTGCCATTATCATACACCGCTTGCTGAAGCACATTTTTGACGATCGAGGTTAGATCGCATTCGAGAAATTTCGCGAGTTTTTTAATCGAGTTTGTACCTGGGGTATCCTTGACTTCATAACTAGTAAAAGTAGATACGACAGCATCGGGAGCCAGGGAAACCGCCTTCTCTACATTGGCGGCATATTTACCATCCGCCGTGTACATCACATCATCCTCACCCGCATCCGCCAGCACCATAAATTCCTGAGAGCCAGAACCCCCAATCGCACCTGAGTCGGCATCTACAGCCCGAAACTTCAGCCCGCACCGCTGCAACATTTTGGTATAAGCATCGTGCATATCATCATAAGTAGCCTTGAGACTCTCCGCATCCGCATGAAAGGAATAACCATCTTTCATGATAAATTCCCGTCCGCGCATCAATCCAAATCGAGGGCGAATTTCATCGCGGAATTTGCTTTGGATCTGATAGAGATGTTGAGGTAATTGACGATAGGATTTAATCAAATCTCTCGCTACAGCCGTGACTACTTCCTCATGAGTAGGGCCTAATGCTACTTGTCGCTTTTGTCTGTCAGTGAAGGCGAACATAATCCCCTCGGCTTGAGTATAAGTATCCCAGCGTCCCGATTGCTGCCACAATTCGGCTGGCTGGAGTTGGGGGAGCAGACACTCTTGTGCGCCTGTCGCATCCATCTCTTCTTTGACAATCTGCCTTACCTTTGTCAATACCCGCCACATCAGGGGTAGGTAAGCGTACAAGCCACTCCCAATCCGGCGAATATAGCCAGCCCGCAATAGCAGTTTATGACTGGGGATTTCAGCTTCGGCTGGTTCTTCACGGAGGGTGACAAATAAGCTTTTGGACAGTCTCATCGGATTTTTTCGATTGGTTCACTCGCCCTAACTCGGTAGGGTTTGACTATCGATATTATCGCAGGGTCGGGGTCGATCGCGCTATTTATGCTCGCTCCTGATGTGTTGGGTTAGGAATCTGTGTAGTTCAATCTTGGCTCTCGATCATCCACTTGAGAATACCCAAAATCCGCTCGACAGGCATAATCTGATATTCATTGGCATCGATGGTCACATTTTTTTCCTCAAGCTTGAGAAATTGCCATAATCTACCACTGGTGACACTACCGTAGATAACTGAAATCGCTTTACCTTTGCTGGCGTTGAATAATTGCGCTGCTACCATCTCAGCGATGCACTGACCCAAGCCTAGATCTAATTCGCCGCGTTTGGCTTCTACCAGCATTACTAACGGAGCTTGGATCAGATATGGAGTTGTCGATTTGCTCAAGAGGAAATCACAAAATCCATTGAGACCGAGATCGCGGTCTACACTAAATTCCTCACCAGAGAACAGCTCAACCGAATTATGAACTAGCTTCCTAACTTCTAACAAGACTGGACTAATTAACAGTTCAGATTTAGCTTTTTCAGATCTAGCTTGTCTTGCTAATGGCAACCACTCGCTCAAAATGGCTGAAAATAGTTCGCTGGGAATGGCAACTGGTAAGTTCTCACAAAAAGGCGATCCAAATAGATTTAGTTCAAATCGATCGGTAACATCAGCTAACGTGAAGTTGTTGTAAGCCATAGTTTTACTAGAGCGAACTACCCAAAAATTCTAGCATTTTATCAATCTGTACCCAAGACACTAACTAATAAAGCTTTCTGAGCGTGCATTCGATTCTCAGCTTGATCCCAGACTCGCGATCGACTACCTTCAAGGACATCATCGGTAATTTCTTCCCCACGATGAGCGGGGAGACAGTGGAGGACGATCGAGTTAGGATCGGCTAGAGTCAACAACTCCCGATTGACTTGATATGGCTCAAAAACGGGCACCCGCGTATCGGATTGAGCTTCTTGTCCCATACTTGCCCACACATCGGTGTAAACCACCTGCGCTTGGCTGACAGCTTCTTGGGGAGATTGGGTGACGATTATTTGTGTCCCGTTGCTGCTGGCGATCGATCGCGCGCGTTCGACAATCTGCGGATCTGGAGTAAAATTAGGCGGACAGGCGATCGCCATATCCATGCCGACAGTTGCACAAGCCAGCATCAGCGAGTGTGCCATATTATTCCCATCGCCCAAGTAAGCAAGTTTTAACCCTGCTAATTGTCCAAAACATTCCTGCACCGTCTGTAAATCTGCCAATACCTGACAAGGATGCTCCAGATCCGTCAGCGCATTAATAATTGGCATCCGCGCATATTTAGCATAAGTTTCCACATCAGCGTGAGCGAAAGTCCGAATCGCCAGCACATCTAGATATCGATCCAATACCCGCGCCGTGTCTGCCAATGGCTCACCACGACCAATTTGCATCGCACTCACATTCAGGTCGATTACTTGCCCACCTAGCTGGCTCATCGCCACAAAAAAGCTCACTCGCGTCCGCGTCGAAGCTTTGTAAAATAGTAACCCTAGCGTTTTGCGACAAATAGGCTTGATGTTGCCTTGCTTGAGATCGGCTGCAAGTTGAAGGAGGGTGAGTGTCTCGTCAGCACTGAGATCTGTCATGCTCAATAAATCTCGACCTTTTAAGTCATCCATTCGATCGACCCTCAAACAACTAATATATTAATCAAACATCGAGAAGCGATAATTCTATCATGAGATTCCGGTGAGTGCGAAAGTCAGGCTTTAGGCTTTAGACTTTAGGCTTTAGGGAGAATAATATAGCAGTCCTATTTGATTTGTAAGAATATTGTAGAATGTGTTGTCTTGACGCACACAACCTGTCTGGGCTTTTTGCGACAATTAATCCACACTGCAACACAATTCATCCGTAGGGGTACCCTTCATGGGTACCCTAGATCTACTATTTCAACTTCTTGGGTTTAAGGTTTTGACTAAAGAATCCCGTTGTCATTATCCACGCCTCGGCTGCGGCTTCAGGAGCATAATTTTCTCTGCGGTCGCTCATAAAGCCATGTCCAGCTTTGGGGAAAAGATTGAGAATATAGCGTTTCTTGGCTTTGGATAGAGCAGCAGCAACTCGACCATGCTCGTCAGCGGCGATGAGTTGGTCTTCACTACCATACACGAGCATGATGGGCGATTGCATTGTAGAGCTGCGATCGAGTAGCGATTTTTGCCCCAGGGGATTACCTGCGGTGGCATCGATACCACCACCATAAAAGGAGATTGCCGCTTTGATTTTGGTGGGATAGACAGCATTGGTTAGGAAGGCGTATCTGCCGCCCATACAAAAGCCAATTACACCAATTCCGTTGGCATTGATTTCAGATTTCCCCGCCAGGAAATCAATACTTTTGCCAACATCGCTCATGATGGCATCATCGTTGAGAGATTTTAGTTTGCCGATCGCCCCCGCCACATCTGTATACTCATAAGTAGTACCGCGATAAAAGTCTGGAGCAATAGCTGCAAATCCTGACTGTGCCAACCTGTTGCAAATACTCTTACACCAATTATTTAAACCGAAAGCTTCCATCAGGACAATTACTGCGGGAAATTTACCTGTTCCTGCTGGGGTAACATAGTAGCCTGGCAAATCTTTGGAGATCTGAATTGTTTTACCGACTCTTGGCTCCGTATTGACAGCCGTGTTGATGTCTGGTTGTTTGGCGGTACTCAGTTGGGAATTTGCGACCACTGCGGCGGTAGCGATACTGGTGGCTGAAAGTAAGATGTCCCGACGTTTCATTAGTTATTTCGCGATCGATGATTAATTATCAGTAAACCGTAAATCGCGATCGATTACTACTGTTACATTTTTAACCGACATTCCGCACTTCATAAAATTCATGTCTAAAAAGCCTTGTTTTTCGTGAATGTAGGGTGTGTTATTCCGTAATGGTAACGCACCGTCAGGGTTTGAGGACGAAGATCGGTGCGTTTTGCTGGCTGCCGCATGAGCACCCTACTACACAAGCGAAAAATTGAAGTGCGGAATGTGGGTTTTAAGACAAAAAAGGGTACCCATCTGGGTACCCTTGATGTTTAGTTAATACGATCGACTAGAATACAAAAGTTGTCCGAATTGTACCGAGATACTCTGTGGGGTTAGCCGAGTTGTGTTCGGGATTAGTCAACAGCAGTAATCCAGGTGTGATGAAGAGATTGTCGCTAACTTTGTACTTGTAGAAAGTTTCGATGTGCAAGCTAGTTCCTGGATCTACACGACGAATATTATTTGCATTAAAGAAACTATTACCCGTCAGTTTAGGCTGCATCCCCACCACGAAGCCCAAGGTACTGCCTTTGGAAGCAAAATCCTTCACAGCTAGAGTCCCAGCATAGTTCCAGATATCCGCGCTATTACCAGCCCCTGTTTCTTGACGTGCCTGAGTCAATCCACCCCAAGCGGATAGAACCAGACTAGGGGAAAGATTGACACTCCCCGCCAGAGAGTAATGATTGGCTGAAGTTGGTGAGCCATTAAAAGGATTATTGGCAATGCTACTACCATTATTACCAGAAACGCCCGTACCAGTAGAATTGTATGCCCGAGCATAAATTAAGCCTAAGCTTACATCATCGGAAGGTTTGAGGGTCAGTTGGGAAAATAGCACGTTGGAACCGTTAAACAATCCTTTGCCAGATGCAGGATTATTAACAGTTTCTAAACCGCCAACTCTGGGCACAGCATAGCTCAAAGATAGCCCCAGACCAGGACTAAATTTATGATCTACCCCAATCCCTGCACCTTCACCACTGAGGCGGTAGACGGGATTGAATCGTCCAAACCTGGTTACTGCACCAGTACCAGCAGCTTGGTGTTCGGGGTTGAAAGTAAAGTAGTTATCATTAAATTCACTACCCACAGCTTCTACAAATACCTTAGTGCTGGCGGCTATAGGCAATTGGTATTGCAATCTATGAAGAGTAGTCGCATTTTCCTCACTACCTTCAAACCCTAACCGCGCCATATTGGTACCGGAGGGAGTACCAGCAAAACTGTTGCTGTTGCGCGATTGGAGCCGAACTAGCAGTAAGTCCTTACCTGTAAAGCTACTGCGGAAATTGAGCCGCACACGATCGGAAAAGATCGTGTTACGGGTTGCACTAGAAGGGCCACCAGCTAAACCAGTTATAGCAAAAATCGCTTCACCAACTAGTTTAGTGGTAGTAGAAAAGCTTTGAGCTTGGAGCTTGGTAACTTTGCCATCCACTGCTTGGAGACGGGCATCGACACCTTGCAGCTCGGCACTAAATGACTGCACTAAGCTTTTGAGTCGGTCGAGATCTTGTTGAGAAACAACATCTACTTCAACTGTTGGTGCGGGTGGTGCGATTGGGGCGGGTGCTGGTGGGGGAGGCAAGATCTCTGGTGCTGCTGGTGGCGGCGTAACCATTGATGGTGCAGATGGTCTCCTCTTCTTGATGGCGCGGCTCGGCTTTCTTCTGGCGACTAATTGCTCGATCGATTGCACGCAGCCATTGAGACTAGTTGCAAATTCTTCCCGCGATAAAATTTTATTTCCCGCCGGAGTATTGCCGCAGCTATACTTGGTGGTCAAAGCTTGAAGCGTTTGATAAGCCCAATCACCTGGCTTGACTTCTGTAGCTTGTGTCGCTTGTTCGATTTGGTCGGCGGTAGCTTCAGTGCTGACATTTGCCAGGGAGTTGACGCCTGTGGATTCATTAGCACTAGCAAAACCACCAGCAGTCCACACAGCGATACTAACTAGAATTGGCGATAAAAGATTTTTTGACAACAGTTTTATCATTCGATCGAGCTTTTCCTCACACTTAATTTTTGTTAACGATCCTGTCTTTTCCAGCCATATCCTAGTGGGTTACTTTTTTGATTTCTGTATATTGGATTACAACTGGCGATCGATACAAATGATATGTCAATCCAGCCCCAAGCTCAAAACTACCACGGACAACCTCTATCCATCACAAAAATAGGGGAAAAGCTAACTTAGCTTTTCCCCTATTTACAGATTTTAAAGATCGAACAGTTGCTACGATCCTAACTACTTAAAAAGTAAAGGTACTGCGGATGGTACCGACATACTCAGTAGGTTTACTGCGATCGTGCTCGGGATTGGTGATAAGCAATAGTCCAGGCGTAATTGCGAGGTTATCACTCAACTTAACTCGGTACAAAGCTTCAATGTGATATGAAGTATCAGGGTTGCCAGGAGCAACAGCAGTAGCACTTGCCGCCGGAGCATTTGCCGCAGCCAGACCAGTACCAGTCCGAGTATTTAGTTTCGGTGGTATTCCAACAATGAATGCCAAGCTGTTACCCTTTTGACCAAAGTCTGGGAAAGCTAGTGAAATAGCATAGTTACTACTACTTGCACTACCGCCAGCAGCCGTTTCGCGATTTGCCTCTGTAAAACCTGCCCAACCAGAGAGGATAAAATTTGGACTGACTTTATAGCTAGTCATAAACGAGTAGTAATTAGCTGAAGTCGGTACTGCGCCAAAGGGACTGTTGGCGGCAACACTACCAGTTCCGCCATTGATGTTGGCACCATTAGTAGTGTAAGCACGACCATAAATTAGACCCAGACTTAAATCTTTGGCGGGACGAATATTTAACTGACTAATAATCGCATTAGAACCGTTAAATAACCCATTACCCTGTGCTGGGTTTGCCGCTGAGTTGATGTTCGGAACTGCGTAACCGACAGCTAGATCCAGCTCGTTGCTAAATTTGTGGTTGACTGTTAGAGCTGCACCCTCGGTGCTAAGTCGGTAAACAGGGTTGAAACGACCAAACCGAGAAATCGCACCACTACCGGAACTAGTTAAGATGGGGTTGTGGGTATACAAGTGATCGTTAAACCGGGCACCCACAACATCAACAGTGATTCTTGTTTCAGGACTAATGGGAAAGCCATAATTCAGTATCGAAACACTCGTGTTGTTCCCACTGTCCCCGTCAAAACCCAACCGAGTCATGTTCGTTCCGGTTACTCCAGTGTTAAAGGAAGCAGTGTTACGTGATTCCAGCCTGGTTCTGAGGCGATCTTTACCAGTAAAACTAGTGTCAAAATTGAGACGAACGCGATCGCTCAAGATATTACCCGTCGTACCATTAGTACCAATACCAGCACTACGACCAGTATTGTAGCCACTAAAAGCAAAGATTGCTTCCCCGTTTAACTTAGTAGTAGTGGAAAAGCTTTGTGCTTGGAGTTTAGTTATTCTATCTTCGGCAACTTGAAGACGACTATCTACGGCTTGAAGCTCGGCACTAAATGACTGGACTAAGCCTCTGAGTCGGTCGAGATCTTGTTGTGAGACTACTTCTTCTTGCTCGATTTGTGGTTCGGGTGGAGCCAGGATTGGAGCTGGTGCTGGTGGGGGCGAGACCATTTCTGGAGCTGCTGCTGGTGGAGCGACCATATGTGGTGCTGAGGGACGTCTTTTTTTGATGGCGCGGCTCGGCTTTCTTCTGGCGACTAATTGCTCGATCGATTGCACGCAGCCATTAAGACTAGTTGCAAATTCTTCCCGCGATAAAATTTTATTCCCCGCCGGAGTATTGCCACAGCTATATTTGGTGGTCAAAGCTTGGAGCGTTTGATAAGCCCAATCACCAGGCTTAACTTCTGTCGCTTGTGTCGCTTGTTCGATTTGGTCGGCGGTAGCTTCAGTGCTGACAGCGGCTGCCACATTACTGGCTTTGAGAGATCCGGTAACTGCTGATTTTGTGGCGGCAACGTTGCCAATCGGAGTCGCTACAGCAGCGTAGGCACTAGCAATCCAGACGATCGCGCCAAATAAGATCGGGGACAAGAGATTTTTTGATAGTAGATTGGTCATGTTCGCGATCTTTTCCTCACACTATGATTTTTGACCGCAAGGCTGTAGATGTATACATCCGACGGTGTTAAGCTGTTCATTTTTAGATGACAGCTTATAGTCTATGACCTAATTTGGGCAATACATATAAATTTGGATACATTTTTTAGGTCTAATTAGTGCAATCGATCGCTATTACGCTCCGATTAATCAAATATTACATTTACTACAAATGTATAGGATTGGATTGGATTGGATAGGGCTGTTGCGAGTACTAGCGATTTGCGGTGATTTATAGCTCGATCCTCGATCGCGCAGCAGCAGGTAGTTCGATCGCGATAATCTTGGGTATTCTAAAGAAGTATGGCGATCCTAATCGATCGGCTCAACCAGATTAGTTGCCATAGACGATCTAGTAAAAGTATATCTTCTAGCTCAATATCTCATCAATTATGTGACTAAGATCGATGCCAATAAATACAGACGACGAAGATTTAATTTTTACTCGATCGCTGAAAGAAAGAGATTTAGAGACAATTGTAGAAGATCGAGTCATTGAAAGTGAGGATACGCTCGAAGGGCTAAACGATCCAACCATGATCTGGAGGTTTGCACAAGGGAAGAAACGCTTGGCAATCAACCAAAATCTTCGGATAAACTATGCCCATAATTCATTACAGTTATCAACTCCCAATCATGAATTAATTGCTATTCATAAAGTAGCTGAAAAGTTACACTATATCCTCATCAAAAAGGATAGTAAATATTCGGAGATGATTCAAAGTATTATTTCCGATTGCCAATTTATTCCGATCGACACTGCCACTGCCGAACGTGGATTCATGCGTTATCAAAAGTATGAAATTCCGAAAGGCTACAATCTCCGCTATGAGCCAGCAGAGCAATTGTGGCAAACGTGGCAAGACAATCTACAACAGCCTATAGCTGGAATCCAATTGGACATTCTGATTCTTGCTCGATCGAAATGGTACCGCGTTCAGCAAATGATTTGTACTGACAATCGACTCGATCTCCAAACTCGGTTGGGGTTAATTTCACTCTCACTCCGAGATCGGATCGCTTGGGTTGCTAAATTAGGCGATGTTCCGGCTGTCGGCAATGCCGATCTCACAGCCCAGCAAAATAGTAACAATAGTACTGACAGCGATATTTTAGGTAAAATTATTTCTAAGTTGGCGATCGAGGATGCCCCCGATAGCGACCTCCATTTAGACCCTCATTCTACTATGTCTACATCAGCTTACCAACCTGATGATTTATCCCTGTTGTATGATGGAGATCGCAGTAGTACACTAACTAGTCACACCTTAGATTCCATCTCCGCAGAACTACGGGCTGGTGCCTTAAATGTGCTTGAAAACTACCTAGAGCATGGTGAAACAATCGTCTCAACAGAAACGATCGCTGATGCTCAAGGTAATACAATTAGTGAAAAAACTATTAGTACCCATCGAGGGTGTCCCAGATGGGCAATCGAAGCAATTGTTCATTGGAGCTAGAGCGGATTTGCTGGCTACTGTCGCCAGCGAGGCTACGCCAAGACTTCGCTCTGCACAAGTAGCCTGTGTGTCAACGCATGGGAAAATTAACTTGACGATCGTTGTTAAACTACTATTAAAGATGTTATCTCTACGCTCGAATTGTGATGAAACTGCCTCAGAAGTTAATGTTATTGGGATCGGGTGAATTGGGTAAAGAATTTACGATCGCCGCGCAACGATTGGGTAATCATGTAGTAGCTGTCGATCGCTATCCCAACGCCCCAGCGATGCAGGTTGCCGACGAGTATGAGGTCATTTCGATGTTGAGTGGGGAAGATCTCGAACGAGTTGTCTCCAAACATCAGCCAGACTATATCATCCCCGAAATCGAAGCAATTAGGACTGAGAAATTGGTGGAATTCGAGCAGCGCGGAATTAAAGTAATTCCTACTGCTAAAGCAACGGACTACACGATGAATCGCGATCGGATTCGCGAACTAGCTCACCAAGAATTGGGGATACGGACGGCGAAATATGCCTATGCTACTACGTTGGCGGAAATGCACGCTGCGGCTCTAGAGATTGGGTTTCCTAATGTGGTTAAACCAGTGATGTCTTCTTCGGGAAAAGGGCAATCGGTAGTTTCAAGTGCTGCGGAAATTGAGACAGCATGGAATTATGCGATTCTCCAGGGGAGAGGCTCTGCCAACGATGGTTCTAGAGGTGATAGTCAGAAAGTAATTATTGAAGAGTTTATTAATTTCGATCTCGAAATTACGCTATTAACAATCAAACAGTGGAATGCACCCACTATTTTTTGTCCGCCAATCGGTCATCGTCAAGAACGTGGTGATTATCAAGAATCATGGCAGCCTGCGGAGATTACCCCCGCCCAACTTGTCGCAGCACAAGCGATCGCCACTACAGTTACAAAGGCCCTTGGTGGAGCCGGAATTTTTGGCGTAGAATTTTTTATTACTGCTGATGAAGTGATTTTTTCGGAACTATCTCCGCGTCCTCATGATACTGGCATGGTAACATTAATTTCTCAAAATTTGAATGAATTTGAGCTGCACTTACGCGCTATATTAGGCTTACCGATTCCAAATATTATTCAATATGCTCCCGCAGCAAGTGCGGTGATTTTAGCTAGTAAAAACTCTGATGAGATCTACTTTACCGGAGTAGATCGAGCACTAGAAATCCCCGATGTAGATCTTCGACTATTTGGTAAACCTGACTCGCGCCCCTATCGGCGAATGGGAGTCGCTTTAGCAAAGGCAGAAACTACTCAATTAGCCCGATCGAAAGCGATCGATGCAGCTAACAAAATTACAATCGTCGATCGATAACCAACGATCGGATTAAGCCCTAGCTGTAAGCAAGAATCGTCAATCTTCTTAAATCTTTTTTATGAAATTTTAACTGTCAACTGACTAAAATGTTCTTATTTTTATCAAAACTAATTCCGCTATTTTTCTACCCAATGGGTGCGGCTTACTTGTTATTGACTGTCGCCTTAATACTCTGGTGGATAAATTCAAAGTGGACTCCCGCAGCAATTGGGGCAGCTCTAATAATTTTATTTCTGAGTGGGAATACTTGGATTAGTCATCGGCTGGCTCAATCCTTAGAGTGGCAAAATATCCCTAAAGCTGAACTGCCAATTGCTGATGCGATCGTCATCTTGGGCGGGGGCATCAGAGCTGGTGCCTATCCACGTCCTGATGTAGATTTTACAGATGCAGGTGACAGGGTGTGGCACGGCGGCAACTTGTACCGTGCGGGTAAGGCACCAAAAATCATCGTCAGTGGGGGCAGAATCACTTGGCAAGGTGGGGGTAATCCCGAATCCGACGATTTGACCAAAATATTAGTAAATATGGGTGTGCCCCAGCTAGATATCATCCCCGAACCCAATTCATATAATACTCATGACAATGCTGTAAATGTCCAAAAGATCTTACAAGCACAGAATTTTAAAACTATTTTACTCGTCACTTCAGCGATGCACATGCCCAGATCGATGGCAATCTTTCAACGTCTGGGCATCAGGGCGATCGCAGCACCAACTGATTATCGAATTTCTCAGTTGGAATTAGACCAACCCAATTTGGAAACTCAATCTGTTATTCTCAGCTTTTTGCCTAATGAAGAGTGCTTTTCGCTAACTACACAAGCTATCCGTGAATACATCGGGATATTAACTTATAGATTGCGCGGTTGGTTGTAAAAGACTTATTCCCCATCAACGCGTTCCAAGTGCCACAAAATTTGATTACCTTCACGGCGGACTCTCGATACAATCCAATTGCGCCACGCCCACCTGTCGCCACGACTAGTGACAGCACTGGCATTGATATCCATCAAGTCGGCTAATTCAGAGCTAGCAATTAGATAACCACTTTTGGCAATTTCATCAGTAATCCGCAAAGTATCGATGAGGTGATGAAGATGTGCAACTCGAACTTCACGGGGAATGTGTTCTGTACTATCGGAGTGAATAGTTTGTTCTTCTAACATGGGGACAATCTGCAAATCAGGGAGAGGGGGGATGATTGTTACAGGATCTGGAGGGGTCTGTGTAACAAGTAATGGTGATGTCTCCATTGTAGATCGTTGCCGCAGTTGTGGTGGTTGACCGCTAGAAAACCCTCTGGCGATCGTGTCACAGCGTTCGTTGCCCACGTTGCCAGAATGACCGCGAACGTGTTGCCAAGCTACAGGAATTTTGGTCTGGGATTGCACTTTGCCATTGAGCGTGTCGAGTGTCTCCCACAAGTCCTGATTGAGGACGGGTTTCCCTGCCGCAGTTTTCCAGCCCTTTTTCTTCCAACCTTTTACCCACTGGGTGATGCCTTTGATCAAGTATTCACTATCGGTGTAGAGCACGCATTGTGAGGATTGATTTGTGCTGACAAAAAACTCCAGCGCAGAAATCGCGGCTTGCATTTCCATCCGGTTATTCGTCGTGGCTCGATCGCGACCGCCAAATTCATGACAGCTACCATCATCAAAATAAGCAACTGTACCCCAACCACCAGGGCCAGGATTGCCCGAACAAGCTCCATCTGTATATAAGTTAGTAATTTTACTCATTTGCAATTAGACTCCGCGACGATCGGGGGTATTAGCAGCTTCAGGCATTTGGTCGTTACTATCCAAATTACTACTCCAAGGGTCTTCTGGTTTGTATTCCAATTTTGGGACAGGTGGCGGTGGTGGTGGTGCGATCTGCTGTCCATTGGCAGCCATAATTGGGGTTGTTGGAGTTGCGGGGGGCATCTCCGGCGGTGTCGAAGGGATTTCTGGTGGTGTAGAAGGAATCGGTGTAATTTCTGGTGTCGAAGGGATTTCTGGCGGTGTGGAAGGAATCGGTGGGATTTCCGGTGTCGAAGGGATTTCTGGTGGTGTGCCAGGAATCGGTAAAATTTCTGGTGTTAAAGGAATTTCTGGTGGTGTGGAAGGAATCGGTGAAATTTCTGGTGTCGAAGGAATTTCTGGTGGTGTGCCAGGAACCTCTGGGGGCGCAGAAGGAACCTCTGGTAGCGGTGAAGGCATCGGAGGAACTTCTGGCGTTGGGGTGGGTTCTGGTGGGGCTGATGGAATTTCTGGAGGGGTTGGGGATGGCGTTAGATCGCTCGACGGATTGAGATCGCCACTAACTTGTTGTACTTGTTGTTGCATTTGAGCGACAACTGCATTGATAATTAGTTGTGGGTCGGTCGTTTCGATCCCCAATTGTTCGGCTAGTTCAGCGACTAAATCAGGATCTCTTTGCAACATTGCTGAAAACTCTTCGAGCGTAATTTCCTGAGTTTCGGCAGCGTTATTTTCGGCTTCAGGTTGAGGTGTAAATGGTGGAGAGAGGAGCGGCGCATTGTCGAGGAGTAGTCCTGACGGTACTTCGCCAAATTGGTGAGCGCGATCGGTTGAGACACTATAGCTCAGATCGAAAGGAGCTTCTGCATCCACTTCATCAAATTCTAAAGCCTCGAACTCCATCATCGGTAGCAAGCCCCCAGGGAGTTGCTCGGCTTGACGATCGAGCAACCGCGCACCATACTCTCCAGCTAGATCGCCGATTTCACCGCAATCAAGTTGACCCAATTGCACCATTCGCCCAGCTAGTTCATAATTGGCTACGGGGGCATTGAGCAAATTATTACCAAACTTTTCGAGCCATTCTAACCAGTCTGACTTACGGACTCGCTGTCTGATTTTATTAAAAAAGCCGATCGCCCGTGGTTGTTGCCAGCCATGAGCCACTCCTTCGAGCAACTGCATGAATAGATACTCTCGATCGGTATCATCGAGCGGTGGTAACTCGGCAGTCGCTGCTAGTCGATCGTTGGCATAGCCTCGCCCCGACAGAGACGATTTACTCGTCCCTCGTCCGAATAATTTGCGAAACCACCTCACGAATGATTGCCAGATTTTTTTTAACATTTACTAATTCCTCGACTGCATTTAGGTACATTCGATCTAGGGTATCTTAGAGGGTAGTGCTAGGTAAACCACCTCGTTGGCAAAGCCTCTCCGTTGGAGAATCGAGGTTGGGTCTGGCTCGACCTTTGTTACATCCATCCTTGTGGTTGGATGAAAATTGGAACTTTATTTATTCCGCAGATGGCATACATACCTCTACATCATAAATATAGACCGCAAACTTTTGCCGATTTAGTCGGGCAAGAGGCGATCGCCACTACCTTAGCTAATGCACTACGTCTAGAAAAGATCGCCCCAGCATACCTGTTTACGGGGCCACGAGGGACTGGCAAAACTTCTAGTGCCAGAATCTTAGCCAAGTCCCTTAATTGTATGGCGAGTCAGGTACCTACAGCACAACCTTGCGGCAAATGTGAGGTGTGTAGTTCCATCGCTGTGGGTGCTGCGCTCGATATTATCGAAATCGATGCAGCTAGTAATACAGGTGTAGATAATATTCGCGAACTGATCGAACGCGCTCAATATGCCCCCGTTCAGTGTCGATATAAGGTTTATATCATCGATGAGTGTCATATGCTCACAACAGCAGCATTTAACTCTCTATTAAAGACGCTAGAGGAGCCACCAGATCGGGTAGTGTTTGTACTGGCAACGACCGATCCGCAACGCGTGTTACCGACGATTATTTCGCGGTGCCAGCGATTTGACTATCGCCGGATTCCCGTCGCGGCGATGGTAAAACATCTCACTTATATTGCGGGGATCGAGCAGATCGAGATTGCGCCCGCCTCGGTAAATTTAATTGCTCAAATCGCTCAAGGCGGATTGCGTGATGCTGAGAGCTTGCTCGATCGGTTGAGTTTACTCGATGGCGAGATTACACCCGATCGAGTGTACGATGCGATCGGGTCGGTACCAGAACGCGACTTACTCGGTATTCTACAATCGATCGCCAAATCCGATCCAGAGAGTCTACTCGATCGCACCCGCACGATCCTCGAACGTGGCAAAGAACCCCTCACCGTCCTCCAAAAC
>NZ_JBGSQZ010000211.1:0-16390 GCF_041737865.1 Chamaesiphon sp. | reverse complement strand
AGTCGGCTTTTTCGCTCCTCGTGGAGAAGACAAGAAGCGTTTGAGATTGACATGACTAGCACAGTCTCGTAAAAATTCCGCCAACAACGCCACGCTCATCAGTGCAAAAGGTTTCCAATCCTCAGCTTCAATGGCAATCTCCATCCCTCTAAAAGTTGACTGGACTTCTTCAACCACATATTCAAACCGAGGTGTTCTCGAATCACGAAACTGGCATCACGGGTACTCATGCCAGTCAAAAAGTCTTTGGTACAAAAATTTCGGTCAGCAATCCAGACTTGCCCTGCTGTAACCGTTTCCAGCACGGATGGCAACAATGACCGTTCTTGTGCGTGAGCATCTTCTTCGGGAAATACATCGACAACCATTTCTCGCTGCGGGTCTAGCACTGCGATTGCTTGTCCTGGTAGTGCCCCTGCTGCTTCTGCTCGTAACACCTTGATTCGATGTTCTGTCCCCCCGATGTGATTCCCATCAATGATTCTGACTTCAGATCCCGGCAAGATAATCTTGCTTGCTTGAGTAAATTCTGCCACCACTGATGAGAGTTGTGCGCTGCTGTACCGCACCAATGCCTGTGATAGCTTTGGTTCCAGTCCATTGATTTTTGCGTACAATGATACTTTTGATACCCCCACCACTTTCTCGAATGCTTTGTAGGCTGCGCCAACTGATGGATAAATTCCGCAGACGACTAAGCTCATGATTCCGACTACACTTGAGAATAGGAGTTCTCTGGTGTACTGCCGCTCTGCTGTGTCCTCAAACAACTGTTCTAGTTGCTCTGTGGCAAAGATTTTTGCCATGATTGCTCTGACCATCACTGTCAAGGGTGTCTGCTCTACAAATCTCTCAAAGATGTTACTAATCATCTTCAATTCCCTCTCTGGTTCGGTTTTTGGCTTTCAAGTCGGATTATACTCCGCTTTTATGCCCTTTGAGGCTGCACTAGTACAACAGCTCACCTTAACAGGGGTAGGGTTAAGGGTTAGGGCGGGGATAGTGGTTACTTTAATAACCCCGACTTTTAGAATATATCTCCGACTTCTTCAAAGAAGTCGGGGATATGATTTACATCTAGCCGTGATAAGGTCGATCGATGCGATCGAGTGATACATTAAACTCGAAAGGCATCCGACCTGGATTTTTGCGCGGTTCCGCAGAGTAGCCGATTGGTAGTACCAGCGCAATGGCAAGATCTGGATCGTTTTCCGCACCGATAACGGCTTTGACTTTCGATTCAATCCAGCCATTCATCATACAGGTGGACAGTCCCAAACTCTCAGCAGCCAGCATCGTATGGGTAGCCGCAATCATCGCATCTTTGATGGCATATTCCCTCGCTTTATCGCCGATTGCGACTGCAAATTCGGGGATAGCTTTCTTAAAATAGGCGGCGGTACCCTCACTCCAGGCACCAGTTTGGATACCTTGTTCGATAATTGGGGTAACATCTTTTTCGCCAGCCTTAATATCTGCCGCAAACACAAAGTTTACAGGTGCTTGGCCGATTTGAGGCTGATTGAAACAAGCTGCCCCTAAAGCTGCTCTTTGGTCGGGATCTGCCACGATGACAATGCGCCAATCCTGAATATTATAGCTACTGGGTGCCGCGATAGTCAGTTGGACGAGTTGCAGGAGTATTTCTGGAGCGATCGGATCGGGTTTAAATGTTTTGATCGATCGGCGTTGTAGTATTGCAGTAGTTACGTCCAATGGCATGATTTTTAGTTGATAGTTAAATTTTCGAGATTACACCTCAAAAAATATTTAAGAGCGAGTCTCGACAATCCATTTTAGTCGGTTGGGTGGAATAAAGCGTTGGTGCAGCCTCTGCCTTAGTAGACACCGCTGTATTGACGCTCACAGGCGTGGAGGGAACCTCCGCAATCGAGCGTCGCTTCCTGAATTGCCCCGACTCTAAATTCCAGAGATTGCCCGATCGAGTGAATCATACCTGGATTCAGCA
The DNA here is from genome assembly GCF_041737865.1 of Chamaesiphon sp. Classification (NCBI taxonomy): domain Bacteria; kingdom Bacillati; phylum Cyanobacteriota; class Cyanophyceae; order Gomontiellales; family Chamaesiphonaceae; genus Chamaesiphon; species Chamaesiphon sp. Next base: position 14,421 of record NZ_JBGSQZ010000211.1, on the reverse strand, counting down.
ACACCGTTTATTCATCAATCGATTCTTCTTCAGCAGTAGTCGTCAACCAGTGTCCAAATTCTTCCATAAATCGATCGCGCAAGATCGCATCGCGAATCTTTTGGGTAAACCGGATGAGTTCGGTAATATTGTGGATCGATAACAGCGTAAATCCAGTGATTTCGCCACAGCGGACTAGATGGCAGAGATAAGCGCGACTATAGTTCTGGCAGGTATAACAGGGACATGTATCGTCTAAGGGGGTAAAATCGCGCTTGAAGGGGGCATTCTTGAGATTCCAGCGTTCTCCCCTGACAAAGGCTGCACCGTGTCTAGCGACGCGGGTAGGGATGACACAATCGAATAAATCGATACCGGAGGCGATCGCAATCGCCATTTCTTTATAGGTACCGATGCCCATCAGGTAGCGCGGTTTACTTTCGGGCAATAATGGAGCCGTAGCACGGACGATTTTGTGGATGAAGTGCGCGGGTTCGCCGACACTGACTCCACCAATGGCATATCCATGAACGTCAAATTCTTGGAGCGATTTGGCTGCTTCGGCACGTAAATCTAAATGTACGCCGCCTTGGACGATCGGGAATAAGGCTTGATCTTCAGGGCGTTGGTGTGCTTTGATACAGCGGGCTAACCAGCGATAGGTACGCTCGGTAGCAGCGACAACTTCCTCGCGGGTGGCGGGGTAAGGTGGACATTCATCAAATGCCATAATTACATCGGCACCGAGGGCATTTTGAATCTCGATCGACTTTTCAGGCGAAATAAAAATCGTGCGTCCATCTAGGGGTGATTTAAAAGTTACACCTTCTTCGGTAATCTTCCGCATTTTGCTAAGGCTAAATACCTGAAACCCGCCGGAATCAGTCAGCATCGGCCCTTTCCAGTTCATGAATTTATGCAATCCACCTGCTTCTCTGATGATATCTTCACCTGGGCGGAGATGCAGATGATAGGTATTGGCTAGTACCATTTGCGCCTGGGCATCTTCCAGATGAGCTGAGGTGAGCGTTTTCACAGCAGCCGTAGTACCGACAGGCATAAATCTCGGCGTTTCGACAATTCCGTGTGGAGTATGGAAAATGCCCGCACGAGCATGAGTGTGGCTACATTTGCCTAAGCAGTCGAAAGAGAAATGAGGGTGGTTCAAGAGATGGACTGGGGGACTGGGGGGACTGGGGGACTGGGGGGACTGGGGGACTGGGGGACTGGGGGACTGGGGGACTGGGGACTGGTTCAAACACTATCCACTATCCACCATTCACCATCCACCCCTAAAACCTAAAACCTAAAGCCTAAAGCCTAAAACCTAACTCGCCGGATCGTCACCAGCCCAACCTAACGGGGATACTTCAGTATCATCTTTGACACGTTTAATCGGCAAATTGGCGATTAGAGCTGTCACTCGTTGATTGCTCTCCAAGCTAAAATCTAGTCCTTGCGGATCGATTTCCACATAACGCGATACGACTTGCAGAATTTCTTGACGCATCATCTCAACCATTTGGGGGCTAAGATCGGTGCGATCGTGAGCAATAACTAATTGTAACCGTCGTTTTACTTGCTCCCGACTCGGTTCAGCTACGCGAGGGAATAACATTTCTAGAAATTCATTAATCATAGTCATAGTATGCGGTCGATAGAAGGAGTTAGCACCTAAATGATGGAATCGTTGGTGGGTAAAGCATGGTGATAATTAGTTCCTACAAACTTTTTGACCCAATCTCTAGATATATATTCACGAACCTGTGTCAAATTAGACATCTAGCGTAGGAAGTCAATGGTGGATGGCTTGCACTGTTGGCGTTAGCCTGCCGCAGGCAATGCGTAGCCCAAGTGTCAATATTAGTTGGTCTTTCGATTCTCGCTCCGACCAACTGAGCCGACGAAAACGTCGTCTAATCGATGAAAGAAACTCTGTTTGGGTGCGTTAGATTTCATTCTTCAACCCAATTTACAGATCCTTTCTCCGAGCTAGTTTCAGCTAAGTTCCTTAGAAAAGGCTCACGGGAACGGGTGGGAATAGAATAGCTTTTATCTAATCAGTTCTTTGCTTCAAGGGAGATGCTGGGGCGGTAAAGCATCGGTGCAGCAGGAACATGGCAGATACTACTATTAAATCACTTCCGAGCAAATTAATAAAATCCTCGATGGGTATAACTAACTTTCATATTTTAGGTATATGGCTATTTGGCGAAGATTTTACGTAGTCGTGTTAATAAATTATCACGCTCGACACTGAGATCTAAGTATGGAGTTTTTTCACCGCAGAGACGATGGGCGATATTCTCAAAAGCTTGAGCGGCGCGAGAGTTGGAATTGTTCTCCAATACCAATGGTTCGCCGCGATTGGTAGAGGTGATTACCCGTTCATCTTCTGGTACGACACCGATTAACTGCACGGCGAGAATTTCACTCACATCTTCGACAGACATCATCTCACTTGCTTCTACCATTGATGGACGCAAGCGATTGACAATTAATCTGGCTGGACTAATATTACTCGCTTCGAGTAAGCCGATGACTCGATCGGCATCCCGTACCGCAGAAATCTCTGGAGTGGTGACAATCAGAGCTTCTTGAGCAGCCGCGATCGCATTTTTGAAGCCCATTTCAATTCCTGCTGGACTGTCAATCAAGACAAAATCGAATTGGGGAGCGAGTTCGCCGATCATCCATTTCATATGGTTGGGGGTGATCATCTCCGCTTTACGATTTTGGGTAGCAGGGAGTAAAACCAATCCTGGCTGCCGTTTATCTCTGACTAATGCTTGATCGAGACGACATTCGCCTGCAAGGACTTCTACCGCAGTATACACGACGCGATTTTCCAATCCCAATAGTAGATCGAGATTTCGCAGTCCAAAGTCACCATCTACCAAGGCGACTCGATGCCCCATTTTAGCAAGAGTCATGCCCAGGTTCGCTGTCACAGTGGTTTTACCCACTCCGCCTTTACCGGAAGTAATTACAATAATACGAGTCATGAATTATAAATTGTGAATTATTTATTGTTTATTATAAAAATTCGCTTATTGGTTACGAGTTTGTACGACTTTCGCCCAAAAATTCAGTCAGATCGCTGAGATCCTGGTAGAGCTAGTTCGCGGAGGTAGGGGGTTGTTTTCAAGTCTATTGCTCTGGCGATCCGAATTCCTTGAGGGGTGACGTAGGCAATTTCTGGTTCAAACTGTGGTGGTGGGGTTTCTGGTGCGCGCGCGACTCGATCGGCAATTCGCAATTGGGTTGGCTCCATCTGGAGTGCCATAATCAGACATTGAGGGTTGTTGGGATAACCAGCATGAGCGATGCCCCGCAGTCTGCCCCACACGATAATGTCCCCCGCTGCAAAAATTTCACCGCCAGGATTGACATCGCCCATGATAATCACTGTACCCTGATGGCGGATGTCCATGCCCGATCGAACTGTCATCTGTAGGTAAATCGGTTCGGCGATTAGTGGTGCTGCGTCATGGCTGCGCGCAATTAAGGGAGCGATCGCAGACTGCTGGGATACGGAATAACCTGCTGTGGCAGCAGCTACGGCAGTTTGCCGACGGCTGGTACAGACGAGTTGGAGTTGCAGAGCTACGTCAGTGAGCGCATCAGCGATAGCTTGCAATTGTCTGGCATCTAGGAGTCGATCGTGAGCGACCAGATGTACCATTGCTAGTGGTTGCCAAAATCTTTTCCCAGCTTGAAGCCTTTGCTGAAGCTGTTCCCACAGATCGCTCCAACTTACAGAAGCTGGAGTCTGTGCTTCTGTCGGCAGGATCAATTTCACCACTCCGTCTTCCTGCTTGAGTCGAATTTGTAATTTAGGTCGATCCGCTGGAGTATCAGGGATTGAATCCGCTTTTTCCTGAGTAGTTAGTGTGGACGAGGTAGATAAGGAATCAGCATTCATAGCCTACAGAGTGGTAACGATCGCAAATGACTTTTACATCTTACACTTCAAACGGATGTTCCGTTGAGATTGTCGGTCATCTATTTAGGTATTATGGTGTAGATCTAATATTTTTTAGACGGTTTAATTAAGTAAAAACCGATCGCTCATGCCAAATTCAGGATCGACGATCGTGCCTGTCATGCTTGCCTTGGCTGGAGTTGGATTTAGTCTGCCTGCGATCGCTACACAGCCTCTACGCCAAAGAATTGACACAATCTTCCAATTCAAAGGTGGTACCAACTATCTTCACTCAATCCTACAAATTGCCAAAAAATGCCCGATTAAGCGGTATCGCCACCCTCATTAGAAGTAGCCAATTGAATTCATTAGTACCAGTTTTTAAATTTTAGCTGCGGTTGTGAGATTGGCAGGTGAGATCTACTAATATAAGTCTCAGTCAGATCGCTTAGACAGTACCTAAAAAAAATGAGTTTAATTCGGATTTGGGCAGTAGCAAGTAACGTATTTCGGGAAGTGATGCGCGAACGGATCTTTTTGACGATCGGCTTTTATGCTTTATTGATGCTGGCGGCTGGGCGGATATTACCTTCGATCGCTGGTGCTGCACAAGACAAAATCATGACAGATTTTGGGACTGCTAGTTCTAGTTTACTCGGTGTAGTCGTGGCAATTTTTGTAGGGACAGGCTTAATTAATAAAGAAATCGAAAAGCGAACTGTCTTTACGATCGTTACCAAACCGATTAGTAGTATTGAATTTATCCTGGGTAAACATTTAGGCTTATCGGCAGTATTAGCGATTTTGGTAGCTGGGATGACAGCAATTTATCTCATGGTACTCAGCCTTTCCCAGATTAATTATCAGTTAGTTCCGCTCTTGGTTGCTGCATTTTTTCTATTTCTAGAACTATGCCTACTGACGGCTGCGGCATTATTATTTGGCGTATTCACGAGTTCGATTTTAGCAATTCTACTGACTTTTTCGCTTTATTTAGTCGGACACTTGAGTGAAGGGATGGTAAAACTAGCAGGTGTCACCAAAAATCCTGGTTTTCAACAACTGACAGATAATTTATATCTGGTTTTACCCGATCTATCTCGACTAGATCTCAAGAATGATGCTGTCTATGGAGTCTTACCACAGCTAGATATACTCTTGCTCAATGCTGGGTATGCGGTGGTTTATACAGTGGCATTATTGCTCGTGACAACGGTAATTTTCTCCCGCAGACAGTTCTAGTTTACAGAGCCACCATCTGGAGGAGATCGATACTCCCCCATCCCGACTACCGATCGGCCAAATGGCTGAAATTAGAGTTTTTGGTGAGTATAGGCGTGTTGCTTGACATTATCGTCTTTGGTGACGACTCGATCGGCATTGAGTACCCGCTTCCGCTCGGTAGAATAGTTAAAGCTGGCGTAAGTATCACCTTGAGCGATGTGTGATTGGGCTTCAGGGCGGCGTTTGTAGGTGCGTGCTGTGGCGATACAACGATAGGCAAATTCGTTACCCAACTGACATTCAGCGGGGAAACTCGCTGGAATTTCGGGCGTATCTCCAGCAATCAGCGCGCCGAGAGTGGTGGCTGCGGCAATTTGATAGGATGTGGGAATACCCTTGAACAAGGCTTCTAGAGCGGAGGAAGGAATCGGTTCGATCACTTTGAGTTCGCGAACGCCATCATCGTCACGGAAGAAGCAGGTAGCCACACCGACGACAACATAGTCGTCACAGGTAAGATCTGGAGCATCAGCGATCGAGTTGAGAGTTGTCATAGAAATTTAATTAATCTAGTCTAGAAGATATCTATTTAGCTGTTTAGATCCTACCAACTTAACTAGGCTCGGTAGATCCTCGTTAGACTACTTATTATATTGACAAGAAAATATCACAGTACCACTCTGAGGTATTAGTCTTTATTTTGCCACAAACATGAGATTTGCCCTCCCCCGCTCCCGACACTACCCGCTTTAGAGATCGCCACACATGGAAGCTTTTAGCCCTACCCCGCCAGATTGGAGAGAAATAGCAACTCACGCCGACGGATTTTGCTGTCCTAATTGTGGTGCTAGCTCCACCACAGCTACCGCTGCTTGGATCGATCGTCGCTCCCCCGTATTTATCGAAAACCGCAAACGCAAATGGCAGGAATTTTATCTGTGTCAGTGCGGAAAAGCTTGGTGGGGATGGAGCGACGATCGCACCCCCAATGAATTTGCCGAACGAACCCCCTACAATAGTGAAGACAGCGATCTCGATTACGATAGCTTCTTTGGGTACTTCTAAATCAACAAGAAACAACTGCAATGGATTGGCAAGAAATTTCTGGTAATTGGGTTTATATTCCTCGTCAGCCGCGTGCAATTATCCATTTTTTAGGTGGTGCATTTGTGGCAGCAGCTCCACATCTTACCTATCGACTATTATTAGAAGACTTGGGTAAGCAAGGGTATGCAACTATTGCGACACCGTTTATCAATACTTTCGATCATCGATCGATCGCTAGTGAAGTCTACAATAGTTTTGAAGATACATTAGAATTGCTCCAAAATCGTCGGTATCTACCCGCTGAATCTTTACCAGTTTATGGTGTCGGACATAGTATGGGGTGCAAGCTACATCTGTTGATTGGCAGTATTTACGACGTTAAGCGATCGGGAAATATTTTAATTTCATTCAATAATTTTTCGGCGCGGGATGCCGTACCATTGATGGGTCAAATGCCCCAAGAATTCAATATGGAATTTGCTCCCAATCCTCAAGAAACACTCGATCTGATCGCCGATTATTATGATGTCAGTCGCAATCTGATTATCAAATTTAGTAATGATACGATCGATCAATCATATACTTTAGGTCAAATCCTGACTAAAATCTTTCCTGGTAAAGTTTCGACACAGGTGATTAATGGCAGTCACATCACCCCATTAGGACAGAACTTACAATGGCAATCGAATCCTCAAAGTTTTACCCCTTTTGATGCGATCGGACAATGGATCGATCGAGAAGTTAATCGCGATTTATACCAACTCAAGCGAGAAATGCTACGCTGGCTCGATCCTGTAAGTACATAGTTTTTAGTCGTAGGGTGTGTTAGCGACAGCGTAACGCACCAATGTCCGATACTGGTGCGTTGGGCGCAAGCCGTAACGCACCCTACGACTAAAAACCTAATTATCAATTATCAACTATCAATTATCAATTAATTTAAGCCTACCAATTTCGCGGTCAATTCCCACATGCGGACAGCCTTGTCATCACTAGCTCGATCTGACAACTCCTGCACGAATGATTTACCACCGACTTTTTGACGATTACCCCAACTCCAATGCACCCCAGATTGCTTAAATTCAGGATCGGCGACGACTTGAGCCACCCTGTCGCCAGCTAGCTCCTGACTCACATAACCCTTAGTAATATTTTTCTGGAACCAGGGGAAGATCTTTTGGAATAAAGGATAACTGTTGCGGAATAGCGGTGTATCAGCGACACATCCAGGGTAGAGCGTATTAAACACAATCCCCGTCGGATCGTGATAACGCTGATGTAACTCGCGGCTTGTCATCATATTGCACAGCTTACTGTCTTTATAAGCTTTACCCGCTTTAAATGGTTTGCCGTCAATCATCGAAATTGGTGCTTTAAATCCGGCGGCTAATCCCTGAAGATCGCCTAAATCTGCTGGTGCAGGAATCGGAATCTTGCCGCCTAACTCCTTAGAATTGGCTGTGACGGTGCCTAAAATAATCAAACGCTTATCTGGTGCAGATGAAGCTTTTAAGTCCTCTAGGAGCAGATTAGCTAGCAGGAAATGACCAAAATGATTGGTGGCGACACTCAATTCATAACCTTCTGGCGATCGCATTGGTTCTTTGACCAAGGGTAAATAAACCGCCGCATTACACACCAAAGCATCTAAAGATTTACCCGTAGCTCTGAACTCCTGCACGAACTTTCTGACGCTTTCCAGAGAGCCTAGATCGATGTGGATGATGCTATAGCTAGTTGAGGGTATCCCTACTGCTTGAGCTGCTGTTGCCGTTTTGGGTAAATCGCGACATGCCATCACCACATGCCAACCCCGCTGCGCCATAGCTTTGGCGGTATACAAGCCTACTCCTGATGAGGCTCCGGTAATGATTACTATTTGTTGTGTCATTTTAATAAAATTCTCTTACGGATCTAAAAACTCAGATCGCAACTCGATCGTACAGCATTATCAGACACTCTGAAGACGAGTCAAATTAAGTTCGATCGCAGCGGTTAAACTAGTAACTGAATAACTGCTAACCATAGATTATGACATTACCAGCAATCCAATGGTATCCAGGGCATATTGCCAAAGCCGAACGTCAGCTTCAAGAACAAGTCAAAAAAGTTGATGTTGTCCTCGAAGTACGGGATGCGCGGATTCCGTTTGCGACATATCACCCACTCCTAGCGACGTGGATTGGCAATAAACCCAAATTACTCATCCTAAATCGGGTCGATATGATCCCGCCCACAGTGCGAGAATTATGGACTGAATGGTTTATCTCCCAAGGCGAACAGCCATTTTTTGCTAACTCTCAAAGAGGAACGGGCGTAGTTGCCATTTCCAAAGCAGCACAACTCGCAGGTATCGCCATCAACCAAAAACGGAAAGAACGCGGGATGCTACCACGTCCGGTACGAGCTGTCGTCATCGGTTTCCCCAATGTGGGTAAATCAGCCCTGATCAATCGACTGCTGAATAAACGAGTAGTAGAAAGTGCCCGACGTGCTGGTGTCACTAGATCGCTCCGCTGGGTGAGAATTTCTGATGAGTTAGAGCTATTAGACGCGCCAGGGATTATTCCTGGACGTTTGAACGATCGAGAAGCGGCGGTAAAGCTGGCGATCTGCGATGATATTGGTGAAGCTGGATACGACAGGCAGAGCATGGCGGCAGCATTTATCGAGCTGTGTCAGGAGTTGGGCTATATCGATGGACTAAACGCCAGATATGGTTCGGTACCGACGACTTTGAGCGGCGCAGAATACCTGCACAATCTCGCAAATCAAAAGTATCGCGGCGATCTAGAACGCACATCGCATCTGATTCTCAATGATTTTCGGACGGGAATATTAGGTAGTATTCCCTTGGAGTTACCAGTTAAGTCTCATGTCTAATTCGCAGCCATCACACTTTCGATCGCCACAAACGACTCAGTTACTCTGATGACAGCAACCCCGCTGTCATAAAGTCCCTAGTGCCCGAGTAGACTTTCCTGGTATATTTAGGAATTACTAAATATTTAATCCTTAATATCTAAGTTTACTAAAATCCCGATCGATTTAACAAAAGATGCATATTGCGTGGCTGGGAAAGAAAACGCCTTTTTGTGGCAATGTTACCTATAGTCGAGAAATTACTAGTGCCTTAACTAATCGTGGGCACAAAGTGAGTTTCATGCACTTTGCTGATACCAAAGCTGATGGCGATGAAGTGCCACTACCGTTTCTCTACAAATCTCAGGTATACACCATTCCCACGATCAGAGCTAAACGAGTACTCGAACGATCGCTGCGTCGTCGCAAGCCAGATATCGTTCATGCTTCACTAAGTTTATCCCCGCTAGATTTTCTGCTACCAGAAATTTGCCAAGAACTAAATTTACCGCTGATTTCGACATTTCATACCCCCTACGATGGGAAGCGTCGCAATGTGACTTCGACCACCCAGTTGCTAGCCTATCAACTGTATGCACCATTTTTAGCCAGATACGATCGCACGATTATTTTCTGTGAAGAACAACAAGATTTATTAGTCAAATTAGGTGTATCACGCGATCGCCTGATCGTCATCCCAAATGGCGTGGACGAACAAAAATATACCCCAGGGATTAGTAATATTAAAGCTGAGTTTAATGCTCGGCAAATCTACGTTTACCAAGGACGGATCTCGACTGAAAAAAATGTCGAATCTCTGCTTAAAGCTTGGAAATACTGCAACATGAGCAACTATGGTTGCAAACTATTACTAGTTGGTGATGGCCCACTCAGACCCAATCTCGAACCATTTTACAATACCGATCATGGTGTGATTTGGTTGGGTGCAATTCGGGATGATGCCCGTCGGATCGAGATTTTGCGAGGTGCTGATGTATTTATTCTGCCTTCTTTAGTTGAAGGTTTGTCACTATCTTTATTGGAAGCGATGTCTTGTGGACTAGCCTGTGTAGCTACCGATGCAGGTGCAGATGCTTCGGTGATTAGTGGTGGTGCTGGAGTAGTAATCAATACTCAAGGTGTCTCCGGTCAACTTCGCACTCTCCTCCCCGTCCTCCGCGAACATCCTGGTTGGATAGAGATTTTGGGCAAATCTGCCCGTCAGCGAGTGTTAGAAAGCTACACCCTCAAAAGTAATGTCGATCGAATCGAACGTCTGTATGGCGAGATTCTCGCCCCTATTCAGCAAGTTGGGTAGTTTGAATTATTTTTCACCAGAAAGTCCGATCGAAATTAAGTAGTCATGCAAAATTAATCGTATATGCCCTGGTCAATTTGCAGAGCAGAAAATGCTTGTTCCACAAGGAATATGGGTATTTAATCAGATTTGCAAAATGTATATTTAATTTCATATAGGTACTTAGGTACTCGATCGGTTAATTTAGTACGGTGGACTTTCACTACCGTACTAATTTTTAATCATTATCGATCGCCTAAATATTCGCTTCACCCTTTCGATCTTTCTAACAGATGTAGATCTATTGAATTAACATAACTGCCAGCTTGCTGCTAATTACCAATAACTGGAGGCACTACAACGGGAGTAACTGGTGCAGAAGATAGCCAACCAGCACTAAGAATAATTGTCAGAGTGATAAACACTAAAAATAGACCCCAGGTAATCCGATTGAGGTTGCTTTCAGCACTTTTAGTACTACTAAATAACTGCGCTTGTCCGCCAATACCCCCAATTCCATCACCTTTGGGGCTGTGGAGTAGTACCATCGCTGTCAAACCAAATGCCGACAGACACCAAATACTCTCAATTACATTAATAATATTCATCTAGCAATTCTAAACCGTAATAATCTTTAGTCTATTGTATCTCGATCTTGGCTGGGATTTAGCAACAGAGGGGTACTGAGCAAAGATCGCACACTCAATACCCCATCACAATCCTACACCCCAACTCGCATCGGCGATCGAGTGTGTTGGAACTCGACGAGAGTTGGTAAGATCATTGACTTACCAGTCATTTCTACAGGCTGGGGAATCTGAAGAATCTCTAAAATTGTCGGTGCGAGATCTGCTAATTTACCATCCTCGCGGAGGGCAACATCGGTACCATGTCCCTGAAGTTGGCGGCGTTCGCCTTCAATCAGGATGAATGGTACCTGGCTGGTGGTGTGGGCTGTCCACGGATTCCCCGCTTCGTCACACATATATTCAGCATTGCCATGATCTGCGGTGATAATCGTCGTTCCGCCGACTTTACCCACACTTTCTAGTAACTTACCCATACAACCATCGACAGTTTCGATCGCTTGAATGGTAGGTGCCATTTTCCCTGTATGTCCGACCATATCGGGATTGGCATAGTTAACCACGACCAGAGTGTATACTTGCTTGGCGATCGCGGCAGTAACAATATCTGTGACTGTATTCGCGGACATCGCTGGAGCGCGATCGTAAGTACTCACCTGCGGACTAGGAATCAGTTCCCGAGCCTCCCCAGGATATGGTTCTTCTCTCCCCCCATTGAAGAAATAAGTAACGTGAGCATATTTTTCGGTTTCAGCTACCCGAAACTGCTGTAAATCCCGCGCGGCGATGACTTCTCCCAGCATATTTTGTAACTGCTGTGGTTCAAAAGCAACTAATACGGGTAGTGTCGAATCGTATTGAGTAAATGTAGCAAAAGTTAGTCCGGTAATTTGAGTACGGATGAAGCCAGTGAATTTTGGATTCACGAGGGCATTAGTGAGCTGTCTAGAGCGGTCGGGACGGAAGTTAAAGAAAATCACACCATCACCAGATGCGATCGCGCCTGGGGCGATCCTAGTGGGGCTGATAAACTCATCAGTTTTGTCATCAGCATAGCTATCGGTGAGCACTGTAGTTGCAGTTTTGCCACTACCTGCACCTGGATCGGTCAACACATCGTAAGCTAGCTTAACTCGATCCCAGCGATTGTCTCGATCGAGTGCGTAATAGCGACCACTAATAGTTACAATCTGACCTACACCGATTTCGGCGATCGCGTCTTCGATTTTTTGGACAGCCGATAAACCCTCGCGTGGATCGGTATCGCGTCCGTCGGTAATTACATGAATACAGACTTCCGTAATATCTCGATCGCGAGCTAATTGTAATAAGCCAATCAGATGATCTAGATGAGAATGAACTCCCCCCTCAGAACAGAGTCCAATTAGGTGTAGTTTACTCTGACGCTGTTTCACATCCTCACAAACCTTCACCAGAGCGGGATTTTCTAGGATAGTCCCATCTTTGACAGCATCGGAAATCCGCACCAATTCTTGGGGGACAATTCTCCCCGCACCGATATTTAGATGCCCGACTTCAGAATTACCCATCTGTCCATCTGGCAGCCCTACGGCGCGTCCAGACGTGTTAATCAGAGTATGTGGATAAGCAGCCCACAGACTATCAATGTTTGGTGTTTTGGCTTGAGCGATCGCATTGCCGTGGATATCTGGGCGATATCCCCAACCGTCCAAAATTACTAGCACCACCGGAGCTACAGGTGCTTGCGCCATATTATTCTTTGCCTTGTTGTTGTGAAGGATAAGATCGTGTTCATCATAGCAGTTATTCGCAACGTCCTGCTGCTCACTATGCTGGCTAGGATGGCTCAAATGCCAGTTTGACAGCGGTAAACGCGATCGCTAACCCAATCCAGATTCGGTACTGCTGGATCTGCGATCGACAAAAAAAACCAATCTTCATCTCGATCGATCCACCGGACATATTATGATGAAAGTACTGGAGGTAGTTACCACATGAGTAGTTCGCAACTGTTATCGCGGATCTCGATTACCTCCGGTAGGCTTCGCCAACGATCCTAATATTTGCTTCGGTAAGCCATGTATTAAAGGACATCGAATCTGGGTATCGCTAATTCTCGATTTCTTGGCTAGCGGTATGACTATGGCAGAAATCATCGAAGAATATCCCCAACTGCATACAGAAGATATTCTCGCTTGTATTGCCTATGGCGCAGAAATGTCACGGGAACGCTTTCTTGATATCCCCATTGAGTCAGTTGCATGAGAATAAAACTGGATGAAAATATCGGGCAACGGGGGAAAGCTTTGCTAATGGAAGCAGGGCATGAAGCCTACTCGATGCGATCTAGTATTGCACTACATTTCAGTGCGCGCACCTGCAAATCGAATGAGTTTTTCTGTTAATACAATAAAGCTATCCGATAGTTGTTCGGGGTATTCCGCTAGCAATTTTTGTAAGAGAGCTATTTTATTAACAGATAGTTGATTTTCAATTCTCAGTAAAATTACACCTCGATGAGGTCGCTGTTGTCGAAAGACTTTATCTCCGAAGTCTTTATCGCTAGTAATCAAAACCCAATTCTCGTCAAAAGCCTTCCGAATGACCTCATCATCATCAATTCCGCGTGCGCTCTCATAAACTGAAAATACTTCATGTCCTTGAGGGCGCAACCAATCTGGCACTAGTAAGCCACCATTTTCATCTACCAAGAATCCCCAGACAGAAGGTTGATGTTGATGTCGGATAAACATCTCCGCTTAAATCAACAGTCACCCAGATCTATATTGGGTGGCTGTTGATGTTGGGACACTCATCCAACAGCCAATGACACCATCAGGGTTAAAAATCGTACTGAACCCAGAGCTTAATTTGTTCGTGACCCACCAATTCCCGCTCGAACGTGGTGCAAAAGTCTTTAAACTCATCATCTGGTAGTACGATACAACCCATCGATCCAGGGACGTTAGCATCGCGATGAATTAACAGGTCGGATCGCTGTACTCCCTCTTTGGTTCGGACGGCAAAGGGAGTCATCGGATATCCCGCACCTTCAACACCTTTGACATGCGCTAAATCGAGCGGGGCGACTTGTACCCAGTAATTCGCAAAACTAGGGTTGCACTGGTAAGGAGCAGGACAAACCCCACCGCCCTGTTTAGACCGTCCCCCGATTTTTTGCCAATTGCCTAATCCAGATGTGGCTACCCAGCGATTGATATGCCCTTTTTCCCAATCGTATAAAACTAATCGCCCTCGATTGAGCGCGGGAGTATTATCGAGTGGCATCGAAAATACTAAAAACGGCTGTTTAAGCATTATTTAATCCTTTCTATTCCGGTATTCGTGTCTTCGGTCGTGAGTCTGGACGGGGTCACGATGCACAGTACGTCCTTGATTGCGGGGAAATATAAATCCAGTCCCAGCGAAATAAGTAAAGATACACCAGAAACAATAAATTGTAACCATCTGCGTTGTGTCACTTGATTGATGATGAGTGGTTAGTAAGCTGTAACAGG
>NZ_JBGSQZ010000208.1:0-12622 GCF_041737865.1 Chamaesiphon sp. | reverse complement strand
CATACTCAATACCTATAATTTCCTTGGCTCGATCTGGATGCTTTTCAATATATTGCAGTGGGTTTGGCATATTAGATAAAATACTATTTTACAGTTTTGCTATCTTTTTTGTCCACAGATTATATTTAGGATTGGTCTATTTCCCCAAATCGTCTATTTAATAATCGATTTAAAAATCTTACAGCCTCCTTCTGTTCACCTTTCTGTTCTCCTTTTTGTAAAATATCCTGATAAATAACAGACTCTTGCATGATATCCTCACTTAATAACTGCCGAATCAAACTTTTCTCAAACCGCAACCCTGCTAGAATCTCAGTATAACCTGCCGTATTCTGCCGCTCCTGCCGCTCCTCTATTTTAGCTACCTGTATCGCCACCTGCGATAGCAAATCTCGTGGCGAATCAGTTTGACACAATGGGGCTAACGGTAGTAGAGCCAAATTTCCTAAAAATAACCCTGCATCCTGTTCCCACATGCGGAGTGAGCGATAGCGATGTGTAGTTGTTTCATCTACATACTCTTGCATCCGCGCAATTGGATCGTCTGTCTCCTGTAAAAATATTACCACCTGAGCGACCGGACATTGGTATTGACGTTTGAGTCTCACTGAATAATCCAGCATCCGAAAGGGAATTCCTGGTTTAGACAGTGTTAACGTTTGGAACTCAATATGCAGAATCTGGCTGGAGGTTTGAATAAAGATTACCGAATCAGCGCGAATTGGTTCGATACTCAACTCGTTTTTAATACTTTAACATTTCTAGCATCATCAGTAGTCAACCATCTGACAAAATCTGCGGGGTATTTTTCTGCCAATAGCTTACAGACATTATCAAAACTCATCACGCATCAATTGAGAGGATAAACTAGCTAAACATTGAGTTATTTTATCATAAATATTCTTATTGATTCAAGCTTAAATTTAGTCTTTCTTGAGCTGTTTTGAGTGCTGCTTCAGGTGAAGATTTATTTAGTAATACCGATTCAATCGCGCGTCCGAGGTCTTCAGATATTTCACTATATCCAGGCTCGACTGGACGGGATCTACCATACTTAGCTTGGTCTAAAAATACTTGCGTGGCAGGTGTTTTAGTTACATAATCTCGATAGGCAGATCGATCGCGAGACTTGAGATTTATCGGTAAATATCCCGTACCTAATGCCCACTCAGTTTGAAAATCTTCACTCAGTACATATTCCATAAACTCCCAAGCGGCTTGTTGATGTGCGGGAGTACTCTTCATCATAAATAGATTTTCTCCACCGATACTTGTTGCCGATCGAGTCCCCATCGGAATCGGCATCACATCATAGTCAGTTTGATTGAGTCCGGCTAATTGTCCCAATGTCCAAGGGCCAGTTAATTGCATCGCTACTTTACCAGATAGGAAATTATCTAACTCATAGCCTCGTTCTGGAGATGATAAAATGGCACTACCATCTCGAACCAGATCGCTCCATAATTGCAGGGCATTAATTGCCCCAGGATTATCGATTTGCCAGTGGGGTTGGGCTGAATTCACGTCAGAACGCAATTCACCACCACCACTCCACATAAAAGGTAGCCAAGTAAATACCGTCCATTCGCCTTGCCCTAATGGTAATAATATACCGTGGGTATCATTTTTACCATCACCATTAGTATCGCGAGTAAGTTGTTTGGCAGTGGCTTTAAATTCTGTCCAATTAGTGGGAAGACGATCGATTCCTGCTGCTTTAAAGAGACTCGGACGATAGAAGATACCGACATTATTTGTGCCGAAAGGTACAGACCATAAATGGTTTTCATACTGCATCGAGCCAAGTAAAGCTGGATCGATATCTTGACTAATTGGCGATCGATTCCACAGTTTTTCTATAGGCTCGATCGCATCCAAATCGACTAATTGCCCCGTCAACATCGGCCCATACCAGAGCAGATCTGGTTTAGCATCACCTACTACCGCAGCCAGAATTTTTGGTAACTGTCGATCGGCTTGTCCGACATAGAGCGATTCAACCTCGATCGATGGATGTTGTTGATTAAATTTGGTAACTAATTCCTCAAAAACAACTCGATTGGGCGGTGGATTAATTCCTTGCCACAAGGTGAGATGTGTCACCCCATTAGTATCTAGTTGAGTTGGCGTACATCCTGCGGTAATTGTGAGTAAAATTAAAGCAGCCAATATTCCAATTTTAGAAGCTAATCGATCGATATGGCAGGTCATAGTAAATGGGCCAATATTAAGCGACAAAAGGCACGAGTTGATGTTGTAAAGGGGAAAACATTTGCCCAAATATCACGGGCGATTATCGTCGCCACGCGGAATGGAGTTCCCGATCCCGATGGTAACTTCCAACTGCGGACGGCGATCGAAAAAGCCAAAGCAGCAGGTATCCCCAACGATAACATCGATCGGGCGATTGCCAAGGGTGCAGGTACTTTAGATAGTAGCGATCGACTCGAAGCAATTCGCTATGAAGGTTATGGTGCTGGCGGGGTAGCCATTATTGTCGAAGCTCTGACAGACAATCGCAAGCGGACTGCGGCGGATCTGCGATTTGCATTTGTCAAGCAGGGTGGAAATCTGGGGGAAATGGGCTGTGTGAGGTGGATGTTCGACCTCAGGGGGGTATGCTCGATCGTGGGGAGTGTGGATGAGGATCGGCTGTTAGAGGCGGCTCTAACAGGTGGTGCGGACATCTACGAGCTAATCGACGATGAGGAGCAGCCAGGGGCGGAAGTATTTACCACGGTGGAAATCTCGAACTACTCAATGCTACGCTGCGATCTGAGGGTTTTATTGTCAGCGATAGCCAGTGGCGGTGGGTACCACAAAATACAGTGCTAGTGGACGATCCAGAGCAGAGTAAGCAGTTGCTCAAATCGATCGAAGTGCTCGAAGCGTTGGATGATGTTCAAACCGTCACGGCTAATTTCGATCTCGCTGATGAACTTTTCGATTGAGCTAAACCGTCGGGGAACAAAGGCGGGCGCGAATCGCTACCCTCTACCCTCTACCCTCTACCCTTGACTACTACCAACTGCGTCACCGGAATCAGCGGTTTCCAGCCGAGAAAGCCACCAATTACCTGAGTACGTTGAATCGCGATCCGAGTCAGTTCGCCACCGACTTGTTGATGCCACTGCAATAACTGCAATTCGCTCTCTACTGTCACAGCATTAGCCACTAATCTACCACCCGATCGCAATGCCGTCCAACAGGTAGCTAATAATCCTGGAGCTGTAACGCCACCACCGATAAAAATTGCATCGGGAGTCGGTAAATCTGTCAAAGCTGCTGGTGCTTTGCCCTGCACGAGTTGGAGGTGGGGGGTGCCCAAAGCTGCCATATTATCGGCAATAAATTGTAACCGATGGGAGTGTTGCTCGATCGCGATCGCTCGACATCGAGGATGACTCCGCAACCATTCAATCCCAATCGAACCACAGCCAGCCCCCACATCCCACAGTAATTCCCCTGGCATTGGTGCCAGCGCGGCTAAAGTGATCGCGCGGACTTCGCGCTTTGTCAGTTGTCCATCGTGATGATAGGCACTCTCAGGCAGTCCTGGGAGGCGATTTAAGGGGGTTGTATTTGGATCGATGCGGCATTCAACGGCGATCGCATTGAGAGCGGCTACCTCCGGTTTCGACCAGGCTCTGGCAAGATCTGAAACTACTCTTTCGCGTCCACCCAAGTGTTCTAATACGGTAATTTGACTATCCCCGTAGCCACGTTGCGTCAACAAATCTGCCACAATCTGCGGCGTATCTGCACCTGCGCTCAAAATTAATAACTTGGCATCTGGCGCGAGGATCGCCGCTAGAAAGTCAGGAGCACGTCCGCACAAACTGATTGTCTCTACGTCTGTCAACGACCATCCCAATCGGGCACAAGCTAGACTAAAGGTCGATGGAGCGGGGATAATGGTCATCTCATGGAGCGAGATATACTTGAGCAAAGTCACTCCGATGCCATAACAGAGCGGATCGCCGCTAGCCAGGATACAGACTGGGGTACCTCGATGTGTGAGGATTGACTCGATCGATGCTTCAATCGGCGATGTCCACACGAGCCGAGGTTGTAAAGAGTCATCGAGCATAGCTAAATGACGTTTACCACCGACGATGAGTGATGCTCGATCGACAAATCCGCGCGCGAGTGGACTTAGTGCGGACAATCCCGACTCACCAATACCGATAACTGATAGCCACTTCTTGCGCTCTTTGGCGGAGCTGCTCGGATGGAGCATCGTCACTCTCAACTTCCTACGCTAATTAAAACTAATTGCCCCAGAATAAATCAGCCCACGTTGGACATCGAGGGTAATTACGGTGCCACCACGAATGCTCTGGGTAGCACCCTTGACCCCAACAATAACTGGAATATCCAATCGTAATCCTAACACCGCCGCATGACAGGTTAAACCTTCTTCCTCGACGATAATTGCGCTAGCTTTGCGAATTGCTTCCAGGTACTCAGCATTCGTCGTCTTTACCACTAAGATATCCCCTTTATTAAAGTGAGCGATATCCTTGGGCGAATTGGCAATATGAGCAGATCCAGTGACTAAACCATGCCCGATGCCGATTCCTTCACCTAAAACGGAAGTGACGACTTCGACTTTGACTAGATCTGTAGAACCAGCCACCCCTTGGGTACCAGACATAATCACGACTAAATCCCCTTCTTGCAAAAGATTGCTTTTCTGCGCCATCTTAATTGCGGCTTGGAAGTTATCACTGACATTGGGTAGATCGAGCAGGAGGATGGGTTGAACGCCCCACACGAGCTGGAGTCTACGGGCAACGTCTACGTGGGGTGTGACGGCGAGAATCGGCTTGGATGGGCGAAATTTGGAGACGCTGCGGGCGGTGGCTCCGGTTTTGGTAAAGGGGATGATGGCGGCGGCTCCGAGTTGTTCGGCGATGTTGCTGACGGCTTCACTGATGGCATTGGGGATCGATCGTTTGTTATCTTCCCAGCGTTTGGAGAGTTTTCCTTTTTCGGTTTCGAGGGCGATTCTCGCCATAGTTTGGACGGCTTCAATCGGATAAATACCTACAGCGGTTTCATTAGAGAGCATCACCGCGTCGGTACCATCAAGGATCGCATTGGCAACGTCGGAAATTTCGGCGCGAGTGCCACGGGGATTATTTACCATACTATCCAACATTTGGGTAGCCGTAATGATCGGAATTCCCATCCGGTTGGCTGTCGCAATCAGTTGCTTCTGAATTCTAGGGACTTGTTCGGCGGGCATTTCCACGCCGAGGTCGCCTCGTGCTACCATGACCCCATCGCAGAGGGAGAGGATCGCTTCCATTTGCTCGATCGCTTCGTGCTTTTCAATTTTAGCGATGACTGGAACTTCTTTACCCGCATTGGCGATTAGTTCTTTGATTTCGATGATATCAGCCGGATTGCGGACAAAGCTGAGGGCTACCCAGTCTACACCTTGATCTAGTCCAAACATCAGATCCTGACGGTCTTTATCAGTCAGAGCTTTGATTGAAAGGTAGACTCCAGGAAAGTTGACACCTTTATTATTTGATAGCGTTCCGCCGACGACTACTTGACAGTGCAATTCACTGGTAACAGGATCGACTCCAGTTACGACCATTTCGACCTTACCATCATCGAGGAGGATCGTCGAACCAACTGGCACTTCTTCGGCTAGAGTCTCGTAAGTTACCGAACTAATTGTCTGCGTGCCTGGGATGATTTTACTCGTCAGCGTGAATGGATCGCCATTTTTTAGCACGATCGAGCCATCGGCAAATTTGCCCAATCTGATTTTCGGCCCCTGCAAATCTTGTAGGATCCCTACGGGCTGATTTAGTTCAAAGGATATTTGCCGAATCAGGCGAATATTTGCTAAATGATCGTCGTGAGTACCGTGGGAAAAATTGAGTCGCAGAGTCGTTGCCCCAGCTTGAATCAATTGTTTCAGGACTTCAGGGCTACTAGTCGCTGGGCCGATGGTAGCAACAATCTTAGTTCGGCGGAGGGAATCTCGCAATTGCATGAAGTTACAGTCAAGGGAGCAAAGGATCGGATACAAAGTGGTAATCTTGGCACAGCTTATGCTTTGCACTCAGGTCGAACCATCTATTGATGGCGACTGACCTGGATCGTTGATTTAGACTTAATGCTTAAATCAGCTATAGATAACACTGGATAGTACCACACAACCGTTGTTAGTTGCCCGCGATCGGACAAATAAGTTTGGCAATATTTCACGATGCGGTAGCAAGTAGGGATAGATTCGCAAGCAACGTCAGTTTTCTGGTGATTTTTGGGATAAATACTAGAGAGAGTATCAAAAAAAGCCACTCCTCAATCGATTTACAATTTGTAGTTTATACCCCATTATGGCAATCGGTAAAAGACCTCATTACCCACCGCTAATCTTAATTGTCGATGATGACGAGCTAGTCAGACAGATGCTGTGCGAGAAAGTACAATATGATGGTTATCAGGTGAGAACTGCGCGAAATGGGGCAGAAGCGATCGTTATTTATCAAGAGATCCAGCCAGACTTGGTGCTGATGGATGGAGTGATGCCAGAAATGGATGGATTTGAATGTTGCGAACATTTACAGCAGTTGCCTGGAGGGGAGCTGACTCCAGTATTGATGATTACGGGCTTAGATGATAACGCATCACTCGATCGAGCTTACGCGGTAGGAGCTGCTGACTACATCACCAAACCTATCCACTGGGCGGTATTGCGCCAAAGAGTCAAGCGAGTATTGGATCAGTCTCACCTACATCGCCAACTTGAAGCATCAAATCTCGCCCTGCGCCAAAAATCCGCCGAACTTCAGCACCAAAATTATCTCCTCGAACAGTCCAAACAAGCCGCAGAATCGGCGAATAAAGCTAAAAGTGCTTTTTTAGCTGCCATGAGTCATGAGATCCGTACGCCCATGAATGGGGTGATTGGGATGACAGGATTGCTGTTAGATACCGAACTTACGTCTCAACAACATGAGTTTGTGAGTACGATTCGCCATAGTGGTGACGCTTTACTCACATTAATTAATGATATTCTCGATTTTTCTAAAATTGAATCGGGTAAATTAGAACTAGACGATCGACCTTTTGATATTCGCGACTGTATCGAAGAAACTCTCGATCTCCTCGCACCCAAAGCCGCCGAAAAAAACTTAGAACTTGCCTATCTCATCTACAAAAATACTCCCAGTTGCTTGTATGGTGATGCTACCCGTGTCCGCCAGATCTTAGTCAACTTAGTTGGTAATGGCTTGAAGTTTACCAATTCTGGCGAAGTGATCGTCGGCGTAACTTCACGCAAAATTGTGGCGATTCCAGATTCAGTGCTCACCACCGATCGGCCTACTTATGAGGTGCGGTTTGTAGTCAAAGATACAGGCATTGGTATTCCCCAAGATAAGATCGATCGATTGTTCAAAGCTTTTAGCCAAGTCGATTCTTCTACTACTCGTAACTATGGCGGTACGGGTTTAGGATTGATTATCAGCAGACGACTTACTGAATTGATGGGCGGTAAAATGTGGGTCGAAAGTAATGGTGAAGGTGGATCTAACTTCTTTTTTACCATTATTGCTAAGGCGGCTTCAGCGTCATCGCAATCCGATCGAAAAGAGCAGTATCAGCCTGATGAATTAAAAGGCAAACGATTATTAATCGTCGAAGATAATTCTACTCATCGCAAAATTTTAGCACTTCAAGCTCAGTCTTGGGGGATGTTTGCACATCCTACCAAATCTGGAGCTGAAGCTCTCAAATTACTCGATTTGCGCGGACATTTCGATCTCGCCATTTTGGATATGTATATGCCAGAGATGGATGGTTTGACACTTGCTCAAAAAATTCGAGAGCTTCCAGAATATCAAAAGTTACCATTAGTGATGCTCAGTTCACTTAGTATCAGTCAGATTGAAATTGAAGCAGCTAGAGTCGATTTTGCCGCTACTCTAAATAAACCAATCAAACAATTTCAACTTCAAGATGTGCTAGCTCATATTTTAGGCAAAAATCCCTCAAAATCTTTTGCCGCCTCTAAATCAAGATCGTTCAGTCACAATCTAGATCGAGCTGTATTTCCATTAAGAATTTTGTTAGCTGAAGATAATATTGTCAACCAGAAAGTAGCTATCCATATGTTAAAGCGGATTGGTTATCAAGCTGATATTGCGATGAATGGTTTAGAGGTACTCGAACTATTACATCTTCATACTTATGATGTGGTATTAATGGATCTCCACATGCCGAAAATGGATGGAATCGAAGCTACCCGCAGGATCTTAACTGAATTACCCGAACATCGTTGCCCGACAATTATTGCGATGACAGCAAATGCTCTAGAAGGTGATAAGCAAGAATGCCTCGATGCTGGGATGCACGATTATGTAACTAAGCCTGTGAAAATTGAGCAATTAGCTCATGCTTTGAGTATGTGTCAACCATTGTTGTTGGTGTAGCTAGTGGCTAGTCGATATTCAGTTGTCGGGAGCGAGATCGTATTTGAAATGTTGAAGAAAGCAGATTATGTCTTTTAGTTATGAGTATGTAGTTCAATTGCGAGATACCGATGCAGCCGGAGTTGTCTATTTTGCCAATATTCTTTCAATCTGCCATGTTGCCTATGAAGCTTCATTAATTGGATCGGGTGTAAATCTTCAATTATTTGTAGATAATCCTAATTTTGCAGTACCGATTATTCATGTATCTGCTGACTTTTACAAACCATTATATTGTGGCGATCGAGTAATTATCGAACTTACGCCGAGATCGATCGATATCCACAGATTTGAGATTAAATATCAAATATTTTCTACTAACTCAGTAGTATTAGCTACAACTATCACCAAACACATAGTCATCGATCCTCAAACTAGAAAGCGCAAAGAATTACCAGCAGCCCTAAATAACTGGCTGCTCCAGTGGTGTGAAAACCAGCGATAAAGTGCTGATGTACCAGCAACATTACCACCAAATCATCAATTAAAATTTAATAGGAGCTGATAATCGGATGAATATTCCGTAATTGCTGACACAGAAATGTATCTATAAATATCCACACTAACTTTACCGGAGCGGCTCACATGCTAAAATGTAATATCATCAGCTTGATGCTCCTCCCAATTGCTGGATTTATAGCTTGTACCGATCTTGTAGGTGCCGAAACCTTAATCACTAAAAATTTCCAAATTAAGATTACCCGACATTGTGAGGAAGGTAATGTGACTTGCGATCGAGTTACTTATGTTGGTAAATCTTTAAAAACAGGTAAATCTATTTTTCTAACGGGTAAAACAGTTAATAATAGCCGCAGTTATACTTTTCTGGGTTATGAGTTTCGGAATGGGCTATATCGTTATATAATAACTAACGAAAATATTCTGCTCGTCTATCAGGGCGATCGACTAATCCTCCGCGAACAAGGTGAATTAGTCGATAATTGAGTAAGCAGCATATAGCAATCCTAAATCAGAAGCTAGGTTGATGTAGAGTGCGTTGGGCGCAAGCCGTAACGCACCAATAGCCGAGCTGTCGAGCGATTAGCAGAATATAATAGAGATAGACCCGATCGCACCTAAAACTCAGGGCGGAAAAGTTACAATTTCAAGCTCCTCCCCCATCAATTATGAATCCCGACGTTAAATTCCAAGATAGCTTTGATATCATCGTTGTCGGCGCTGGACATGCAGGCTGTGAAGCCGCACTAGCTACCGCTCGACTGGGCTGTCGCACCCTCCTCCTCACCCTCAACTTAGACAAAATCGGCTGGCAACCTTGCAATCCAGCCGTCGGCGGCCCCGCCAAGTCCCAGCTCACCCATGAAATCGATGCGCTGGGCGGTGAAATTGGTAAAATGGCCGATCGCACCTATCTTCAGAAACGGGTCTTGAATGATACGAGAGGCCCTGCTGTGTGGGCATTGCGCGCGCAGACTGACAAGCGCGAATATGCAGCAGTGATGAAAAATATTGTCGAAAATCAGGACAATCTCACCATTCGGGAAGGGATGGTGACGGATTTGGTTTTGGATGCGAATAATAAGGTAATTGGCGTTGAGACTTATTTTGGCGTAGCGTTTGAGTGTCAGGCAGTAATTTTGACTACGGGGACGTTCCTCGGTGGGACGATTTGGGTAGGGAATAAGTCGATGGCTGCTGGACGTGCGGGGGAATTTGCCGCAACGGGGTTGACAGAAACTTTGCACCGATTGGGGTTTGAAACTGGGCGGCTGAAAACTGGTACGCCTGCGCGAGTGGATAAGCGATCGGTAGACTACACTAAGATGGAACCACAGCCAGGTGATACCCGAGTGCGCTGGTTTAGTTTCGATCCCGATGTCTGGGTTGAGAAGGAACAGATCCCCTGTCATCTAACGCGCACAACTCCCGAAACTCATCGCCTGATTCGGGAAAATCTCCATCTGTCGCCTGTATATGGCGGTTGGGTAGATGCCAAGGGGCCAAGATATTGTCCGAGTATTGAAGATAAAATCGTCCGGTTTGCCGATAAGGAAAGTCACCAGATTTTCATCGAACCGGAAGGGCGGGATATTCCTGAGTTGTATATTCAGGGTTTTTCGACTGGACTCCCCGAAAGTCTCCAGGTGGAAATGTTGCGAACGCTCCCAGGGATGGAGCAGTGCGTGATGTTGCGTCCGGCTTATGCGGTGGAGTACGACTATCTCCCTGCGACTCAATGTTATCCCACCATGATGACCAAAAAGATTGAGGGGCTATTTTGTGCGGGACAGGTAAATGGTACCACTGGCTATGAGGAAGCAGCGGGGCAGGGATTTGTCGCGGGGGTAAACGCGGCGCGATTTGTCAATCGTCAGGAGATGATTGTCTTTCCCCGCGAACAGAGTTATTTGGGGACTTTAATCGACGATCTGTGTACTAAAGATTTGCGCGAACCTTATCGGATGTTGACTAGTCGATCGGAATATCGGCTATTATTGCGATCGGACAATGCCGACCAAAGATTGACACCATTGGGTCGAGAAATCGGACTTATTGATGACAGGCGTTGGGGGTTATTTACCAGCAAACAAGCGCAGATCGTTGCTGAGAAAGAACGCCTGGAAAAAACTAGAGTAAAGGAACTCGAACCGACCGGAAAAGCGATTACGGCGGCAACTGGAGAAATCATTAAAGGTTCGATTACACTTGCCGAACTATTGCGTCGTCCTGGATTGCATTATCCCCAGTTAATTGAATTTAAACTAGGTAATGAAGATCTAAATCTTGCCGAACAAGAAGGTGCCGAAATCGAAATCAAATATGCGGGGTATTTGAGTCGCCAACAACATCAAATCGACCAAGTAAGCAAACATTCCAATCGGAAATTACCCAGTCAGATCGACTATCATGCGATCGAAACTCTCTCCAAAGAATCACGAGAAAAATTAACCCAAATTCAACCCGCAACTATCGGACAAGCCACTCGCATCGGTGGTGTCAATCCTGCCGATGTCAATGCACTATTGATTTGGTTAGAAGTGCAGAATAGAAACACAATTCCACAAGCTGTATAAACTTGGGCGGGGCTAGATCCCCGACTTCTCCCAGAAGTCGGGGATCTAGTAGCCGATCGCATTATCAGAGGTCATCCCCTATGAATACTTCCGTTATCATCGATTCTCCAGCTAGAATTAGTTCGTGGCGGAGTGCCACTTGGGCTGAATATCTAGAACGTGTCGAAAACCTCGACGAACAAGAGCGCGTCTTTTTTAATCTAGACACAATTTGGATCGATATGGGCAACGAAGGCATCAACCACTCACGCTTTAATGAACTATTTACCTTAATATTCGGTTTCTGGTTTGCTAGACAGACTGATGTGAAATTCGATTTGCTTGGTGGTTGTGTGATGGAAAAACCCCAGACTCAGAGTGCTGCGCCGGATAAAGTGCTGTATATTGGTGGTGACTCTCCACGCTGGAAGTCGGGAGAACCGCGCCGAGTGAATTTAGATTCGTGGCGCGTACCCGATTTAGTTGCTGAGATTGCCGATACAACTTTAGCTACAGATTTAGATGAAAAGAAGCAATTATATCTAGCTTTAGGTATTCCTGAATATTGGGTAATCGATGTCAAAGGTAAGCAAGTTTTAGCGTTTCGATTAGTTGATGGAAAGTACGAACAGTGTAGTGAATCAGTGGCGTTGACTGGACTACCGATCGAGTTACTAGAGCAAACTTTAGAACAGATGGATAATGAGAATGGTAATGCCGCGATGTGGTTTGTCGCTCAGATTCAAAGTATCATTTGAATGAAAGTCTCACTCTATCTCCCACTACTGTGAATATTTTTGATGATACCGAACCCCAGCAATTATCGAACAATCGATCGAGTCGATTTGAAGATTCATTAGTTTCTGTCATATCAGTTAAATTACACCTTTTCTGATTCAGTTACGGACTGTAGATTTTCTTGCTGTTTAGTTAGTCTCATTAATAGGCGCAATCCTTCATTAACTGCACTAGAATCTGGGAAAATTGTCGCGACATCAGAATCTAGCTCGATAGTTAGATTCGAAAAATATGGTGTTTATTTGTCCTGTGCTTGCATAACCAGATATTCAAAAAGCATTTAATTATACTCTCCAGGAAGAACGGTTTTTC
>NZ_JBGSQZ010000201.1:0-5975 GCF_041737865.1 Chamaesiphon sp. | reverse complement strand
GAATATAAAAAAGCACCAGTCTTCAAAAGTGACTGGTGCTAAATGAGATTAGAAATTTTGGTAGGGAAGTTACGGACTAGTTGGAAAATTCCAAAACATTTTTGCGATATTCTAGCCAATTCTTAGATGTGTTCCCCGCTCTTGTAGTTTTGCCAAGATTCGTCCATCTTCGCCAATTAACTCATCTATTCCAGCTTCAGCTAACTTTGCTCGAACTGATTCGGTAGATACAGAGAATGTGATGCGCTCATTGACAACATCGCAGGGAAAATCTTGTGGTTTGATATCAGGATTTAGCCACACAGGCGGTTTTCCTCCATTTTTGACTAATCTTAAACTAGCTTCTTTACCCGCGATTGCAGTCGATCCCTGTCGCTCCAATGCGAGTTTGACATAAGCTTTCAACCGCTCGATCGCATTCTGCCGCGACTTCGCCAGCTTGTCGAAATGCTCCCGCCGTTCGACGAGAAAGTTAATCTCTGCTTGTTTGGCAGCGAAAACGCCCGCGATCGCATCAACTTTACTGGCGATCTCCAACTCTAATTCTGCCAACTGAGCATTGAGTACTGCTTCCTGCTGGGGATCGTCGGGATCGGGATTTTCCAGTGCGTCGAGGATCGCTTCGAGCATCGCATCTTTAATGCCACCTAGATCGATTAATGAAGCCATGATATTCAAGCCCAGGCAATATACCTGGGCACTAAAGTTTAACTACTGAGCGGATTGATAGTAATCACACCGATCTTGCCAGAGAGCTTCTTGGTGGTCTAACTGAGCTTGTTCGTTGGATTCCGACAAGGTTACTGGAGTGAGTAACTCGGTCTTAAACGTTGGCTTTATGACTGTTATACTAGACGTGGCGATAATTTTGTGAATTATTGAACGATCGATGAGCTTTTATGGCAATAAAACCCCATCACAATGAAAGGCAAAGCCAGAGACAATCTAGCTTTGCCTTTTTTGGATCTGAGTATTTACAGATCTCATCGCTACCAAGCGCAGCATATCAAGCAACCTCTAGCAAGATTTCGAGTCTTAATTGGTGACGATCGGCAGAGTACTTGATAAACCACTCGCCAACCGAATAGAGACAAGTATGGATCTTCAATAATCTATTTACCTCGACAGTTTCACTAATTTGCACCTCCGACATAAATTCATTAAAGGCTGATTTTGCTGCCATATATGCCGTCTTAGCATCGAAAGTTACCTTAGACATTTTTGACTCAATATCCCGTTTAACTCCAACTTTCGATCTATTCCACCAAATTGAATTCCAAAGCTTGTATCTTTGCTCTAGTAGATCCGACCCGATGATTAATTCTCGATAGGCGATCGTGAGTAGTCGATTAGCTTGATTTTCCTTGAGTAATTTAATCTCTTTTGCCGCCACAAACATCCCCACTCCACAATCATAGCTCATACAAAAATACCCCCAAACATTTCTGTTCGGGAGTGGATTCAATCATAAATTATCTGGTTCCGATCGTCTAATATGAAGGTGGTAATAAAGCCTGAGAAATCGTGCCGCTAATCGCCTGAAAACCTTTATCTAGACTCTGAACATACGGCTTACCAAAACCGAGTTTTGCTAACTTTGACATGAACGCGATCGCCTCTCTATTACTATCATCACCAACATATAAAGTTGAGATCGTTCCCGACAACTTCTCAGCGGATTTAATCGCAGCATACTCATCCTCTGGCTCTCCATCCGAGATTACCAAAGTCTGGGATGGGTACAACGATGCGGCATAATCGATCGCTCGATGGAGTGCCGTCCCCCCGCACGGTTCGCAGATGTCTCGCACATCTTGGATGGGAACTACCTTAAAATTGAAGCAAACCAACTGATAATCTTGCCAGCCGATACTAGAGATCGCTTCTTTGAGAATATCGATCCGTCGCTTGCGTCCTGTGCCCTGACAGATTTCATCCATCGAGCCAGATGTATCGATTAGCATCACGCGGGAGTTCGGATTTCCCGTTCCAATTCTGGCTTGATACTTAGCTGCAACTCCAGTATCTGGCAATTGAGCGGCTTGAGTGATAATCGCTCCGAGTACATTGCTGAGGGTATTAGTTTGGTTAGTCATGTTAAATAGATACATTGGCTTTATTGATGGCTTGACGATAGAAGGCTAATGATTGAGGATCTGGGGTAGCTTTCTTATAGTCATTGGAATAACACTTGAAGCCTGGGAGATGTCGATTGCAGATTGCTTGGCAGAAGGGAATTAACGCAGTTGCGGTCGATCCGTCTGCGCTATCCATTGTTCTAGGACTACTCCAGGTATTCCCCGTATGAAAGTAGGTGAATTTCCAGGGGTCGTCGATGAAACTTTGCTGGATGTAAACCCGCATTTCTCCACGCTTTTCCCAGACGTTAATAGCGAACTGGTCGTGACGATAAGAGGCAAAGAAGTCGGACTCGATCAATGCGTAAACTAGGGCGGCTTTTTCCCCTGCTAAATTATTCGAGCCGCCTGTCGTTGCTGTCGTTTGTCCTACTGCTGCGGCTTTAGCCGCTTTCGTCCGCAACTCTTGAGCGGCATCACTCACCGATTGATTAGCAGCATAAATAATCGCCTCACCTCGCCGCTTGGTTTCTGCCATTGCTGCCTGGATTAATTGCAGCAACTGGTCGTCGCTTAAATTTGACAAGTCCATAACTCTCTTTTTCCCGAATAATCTTCATAAAATATTCAATATCTAACTCAGGTATCTGCTCGATATCATCACCCATTTTTAGATCTGATTTAATCTTCAAGGGATCGAGGGCAATCGCTGGAATACCAGACTTATATGCCACCTCCAAAATATTTCTAGCTCGATATAATCCAGCAAGATTATAATCTGGCAGAACTACTAAGAATACTCGTTCTAATCGCGTTCTAATCGCCTCTAACTTAGCGGCAATCGTTTGAGTGCTGTAATCCCCAGCTTCTAAGCAAACTGCTGGTAAACACCGAGAACTAGCAATCTCCACACATTTTTGTCCTTCAATAATTAGGACGATATTTAATAGATCTGGATAGCCAGCTAGCCGCACCAACCCAAATGGTATCCAAGGTGTATTTCCTGCTTTATAAATCCAAGTTTTGCCATTAAAATGTTGCGGACGGATGACTTTATGGGTACGATAATCCCAGCGCACAACCTGTTGACAATCGCTATATCGGTAGATAGTTTGATTGCCAATTACTTCACTTAATTGGAGCGAAGTAGTTATTGGTAAATGCAGTTGAGTGAAGGGGATTAGCGGTATTGGTGGCAACATGATATCTGGTGGTGGAGACTGAACTGGGTCGCGATGGTATGTTTTGCCGAAATTAGGGATTACCGCCGCTAGAATCTCTAACCGATGGATTCGCTCCGGATCGTTCCAACAATTCCAGGCACCAGTTGGCGCAAAGGTTAGTGTATGGGTATCACACACTGGGCACCAAAATCTATTAACTTGATTCTGATACCGCTTGAGCTTTGACTTATATTCTGCAAAGATAATTGTCATATTTTTCATAAAAAGAGGCACTTCTAATTATCTAGAAGTGCCTCTTTTGAGATTAGTTATTGTCGATTAAAACGGAATTCGATCGGCATCCTCTTCATCGATAAAATCGGATTCCTCCAGCTCGTCATCGACTAATTCAGTCTCTACTAACACTGTCGCGGGAGCTGAAGCCGTTCGAGCAGTCGTTCGGGTTGTCCGAGCAGGGGTGCTAACGGGTACGGGAACTGTCGGAACTGTTACAACGGGGGTAGGATCGACATCTTCCACCGCCGAGATTTGGCGGGGTTCGGCTGGGGTAACTTCCAGTTCGGCAGGGGGCATCAGAGCAATTACACTGCCGGAAGAGGGTGACGATAATAGCGCACGAGGCTGGGGATTGAGAATTTGCAAGATCGTCTCTGCAAGCAATGTCTCACTTTCACCCAAGAAGAATGACTGCCAGTTAGCGGCAGTTGGCTGGACAAAACCGTCAATATAGCAAGCTGCTGACTTGAGTTTGCCATTTCCGACCAATTCCCGTTTAATAATCGGCTCAAACACGCAGAGCGTATTGTACTGTTCGCCGCGAGGGAAAAAGCCAACTTTTTCAGATTGAGCATGGAGCATGGCAATCTTGATGCAATTTTGCTCCCAATTTTTGCTCAAAGTCGCTTGGTGCGATCCTTTAGCGATAATTTTGAGTGGAATCTGATGCAGAGGGAAGTTGTTCGCGCCCAGGAACATCACTAGATAGATTTGGAAGTTGCCATTGTTGGGATCTTTGCTCTGTTCGCGATTCCACTCACCAATCACCACCAGCCGATCCTCATTTTGGCTGGCAAGCCTGTCAAACATCCCCAGTTTGCTGACAGCACACAGCACCATTCGCGGTTGGGTCAGCAAAATCCCTTCGGCTTTCTCGCCGTTATTGTAGGTATAGATAATCGTTTCTGTGGCTTCTAGGTTGCTCCAGCCAGCTTTTTGAGCCTGGGGCAGGGGAATAAAGTAGCCACAGTGAGTCATGTCTTCTTCCCCCCGCACCACCTGGGCGTGAGGAAAACTGAAATCGGTTGCCGCATATTGAGGGCTTAGATATTTACCAGATTTACTAGAAGCTTGAGTTGCAGTCATCGTTTTTGTGGATTGGTTAAAACTGCTGAGGGGAAAATCTGACCCCGCACAGGTTGCACGTCCATCAAGCGAAGCAATTGAGGGTTTATGGCAAGAAAAAAGCACCGATAACGGTGCGGGGAGATCGGAAGTAAGGAATTCCTCAGATCGCGCGGGTAGCTTCGCCTGTGGGGAATCGAGGTGTTTCGCTCGATCGACCTCTTCCGATCGCCAGAACCATGACTCAGCGCGGCTGCTTCGGCAACAATGTTAAAATCGTCAATGGTAGCGGACGATGAGCGAGATTATTCATCTCGATCGGCGGTCGTCGCTTTTTATCAATTGTCGATCATATTATTTTTTGGCTAATTGAATTAGTGAAATATAAGTTCAAAAATCATTATCTAAGTATGATTTAATATTATTAGATAAATTTTCTTTGTAAAATAATTCTTTTTCTTTAAACTCATCAATAGGTTCAGAATTCTGCCATAAGGTTTGAACATACGATCTGAGGTATCGAAAAAAGTAAGAACTTTGATCTACTCTCACTTCAAATTTATTCATGGCTGGGTTGGTATCACTAGGAATAGGCGAGCAAATATATGGCTCATAAAATGCTTCTTGATTAGTAAGTAGCACAGTTGAATTTAATGTTTCTTTCGTGAATCTTATTTGAATCAGATCGCCATATTTATTTTTAAGATTTTTGTATCCTTTCAAACTATTATTCAAACTGTTTGAATATCCATAAGAACTCTCAATTATTTTCAAGGGGTCGCTCTCTAATATCTTTTCTGAGGAGTACTTGAAACCAGAGGCCACTATTTCATAAAAATTAGCATTTGGATCGGTATCTATTAACTCTTTCAAAATAACTTTATAATGAGCAAAACTCCAAGGATTAGTCAAAACTACAAAAAACGAAGATTCCCTATTCTCAAATTTATTTATTAAGTCTTTTTTAAATCTAGGGTTGCCTAATGCTAAGTAAGAATGTCCTGTATGAGCTGTTAAATAAATCTCACTGGCATTAGATATTGCTCTCTTTTTAAATTCATTTCTTTCCTCATTAAAATTAGCAGTAAAAATATTAAAAAAGCCTTCTTCGAGATTACTTATTTGAGAAGAAGGTTTTTTTTTACTCTTTCTGCTATGAAGCGTGTCAAATCTATTCTTAACTTCTTTTCAAAATCCAACTCTGTTTCATATCTATAGTATAGTCCTGGATTTTTTCCATCAGGTTTAAATTGATTGAAAAATTCTCTTACTTTTTGATACTGATCGCTGTCTATTGTAGCTGGATTTATTAATTTATTAGATTGATAAAATAATATGCTTGGGCGATTATTACTTTTCCAAAAATCATATG
>NZ_JBGSQZ010000178.1:0-3828 GCF_041737865.1 Chamaesiphon sp. | reverse complement strand
GGCTAAACCAGCACCCGAACCGGAATACATCGATCCGCCTGAGTTTGAGGACGATGATGAATTTGAGGACGATGAGGTTGAAGAGGATAAAATCCCCTTTTAACTAATGCCCCAACCAATCGTTCTTGCTGACTATAAGGACAATTTGCATCTATATCGCAAGAATAGATACTATTGTCCTGCCTGTCCTGGGCATAACCTTACATTTTGTCCATTAGGGCGGTGGAATTGTTGGAACGATCCCACTAGGGCACATCGGCTGGAGATTATGGCGGCTCTCGTCCCAGACTTCAATCGTTCTGGCTACACTCCACGAGTTAAGTCAGAGCCTTGTCCGATTGTCTTGCCACGAGTCCATCCCGCCCTACTCCATTTCCCCCTGATAAAGCCAGAGCTACTGTCAGATGTGGTGGGAAGACGAACTCACTATTGGTATAGCCACAGCCAACGAGTAGTGCGGATCGATCGTGCTGATGACAAGTCTATCTTTCCGCAGTTTCTCAACGGTTCAGCATGGGTGAATGGTGCGGGCGATCGATCGTGGGCACCCTATGGACTATCGCGCCTTCTGCCCTATCCAGGTAAGACCAATCTCATCTTGGTAACTGAGGGTCAAAAATGCGTAGAAGTTGCCCACAGTCGAGGTATTCCAGCTCTATGTCTTGAAGGTGGAGATTATTCTTATCAGACTATGTTCGATAAGTTGCGGGCGATCCGCGACAGATTGGAACGATTGCTGTTGGTAGTGCTGCCCGACTATGACTTGGATGGTAATCGTAAGGCGTTGCAGATTATCCAGACCGCTAAATACTTCTCCTTGCCAACGCTGTTACTCGATCCCCTGGAAATCGAGCCAACTCTTGGTGCTGGTGGTGATATCGAGCAAATGCCGACTCTCGATGCCGATCGATTGATGGAAATTGTCAAACGAATGTTATCTCCACCCAAACAATAGACGAGCGAATCCGTAGACCCGCTTGTCTATTGTTGGCGAGTGATTTTGTATCAGCAAAATCACTCACTTATCCAATTACTACTTGTTAGTCATGAATACCCTCATTATACCAGTTCTACCCACTGAAAATCTCATTGAAGTGACTGGATTTATCAGTCTTGCTGATGAAGAACAACAGCTAGCGTTCGACGAACAGTTGATGCTAGATCGCGAGGCTTATTACCAAAATTCTCAGTACTAATCACTTTGGATATTTGCCGTCAAACTTAAACCAGATTGGCGGCTTTTTGTCAACCATTATCACATTTTTAGAATCATGAAAACTGGACGCACGATCGTTGAATTAGCTCAAGAGTTATTAGAACAGCAGGAAACCAAACGGGACTTCCATGCCAGCACCAAAAGTTTGACAATGGTGCCTAGTGGAAAATTTCAATTGGAAACAACCAGCGGTTTAGAATTAATGCCCGCGACTAGTTATGCCCACGCACAAATGGCATCTAAGCTCAATATCCCGAAAGTTTATTACGATCGAATGATGAAGCAGTCTCCAGATCTTTTGGCGGAAAATGTCAATCATTGGTTGGAGCAACGGCAAGAAGAAACGAGTCTCATTCGTACTCTGCGCGGTCAAATGCGGGCATTCTTGAGCAGTCGATATCGGATTGTCGATAATCATGACATTCTCGCAATGGTACTACCAGAACTCAGTGAGATGGGTAGTGGGATTAAAATTGCAAGTTGCCAAGTAACCGACGAAAGAATGTATCTCAAGGTCATCAACACGGATATCGAAGCGGCAATTGCTGTCGGCGATCCAGTTCAAGCTGGCTTTATTTTGAGTAATGGTGAAATCGGGAATAGTTCGATTTCTATTGAACCATTTATCATGAGGCTCGTGTGTACTAATGGTCTAATTCTCAAAGATAAGAAGCAACGTAAAAATCATGCCGGACGTAGTGCTGAAAATAGCGATTTATATGCCATTGATACTATTCAAGCGATCGATGATGCTTTCAAACTAAAAGTCCGTGACTTAGTGCGAAATGCAATTAGTATCTCCACCTTCCAGGAAGCTGTTGCAGATATGCAAGGAGCCAAATCTAACCCGATTACTGGTAGTCCGGTTAAGGCGGTTGAAGTGATTGCTAAATCAATTGGACTTAGTGAAAATGAATCTGGTTTGGTGCTGAAACATTTAATCGATGCTGGCGACCTTTCCCAGTTCGGGATGCTTAATGCTGTCACTCGTACTGCTGAAGATATTGAATCTTACGATCGCGCTACAGAAGTCGAGCGGCTTGGCTCCAGCATTCTATATTTACCAACTACCACTTGGCGAGAAATTGCTACTGCAAACAGTTAATTAATATTACCACTTGCCCCAGCAATTCACTGGGGCATTCTCGATTTAACTACTCACACCAAAGAATTAATTATGGCATCATTACTGGATTTAGAGTTAAGCCGTGACGAGCTAGTCGAACAAATTATGGCTTTTATTGAAGAGGAAGAAGTAGAGGGGAAAACTGATACTATCGCATTAATTAATAGCTTCGATAAGTTAGAGGCGCAAATTGCCACTAAGGTAGATGCTATTGCTGCGGTAGTTGCAGCCAAAGAGGGGGAAATTGCTTATCTCCGAAAACGCCGCGACAACTTCAATAGTCAGATTGAAGTCAGGGAAAATGCCTTGTCAAACTTCAAAACTTACCTCAAGAAAATTGTAGAGAATCGTGCTGATTCGACTATTAAAGGTCGAGAAGCGACTATCAAACTCGTCAAGAATGGTGGAAAACAACCGCTATGGACTAACAGTAATATTCCTGCCCAAGATTTTCCGGTAAATCTAGTCACAGTGCAAACTAGTTATAAAGTTTGTACCGAGACAATTCGCCAACAGTTAGCGGAATCTGGTGCAGAGGAATTGGTAGTTGATGGGGAAGTTTTAGCCAAGCTTCAGCCCAGAGGAACCCACCTCAGAATTGGTTAATCGATCATCGCAAACATTACTTTAAGGATATCCCATGTTAACTAGACTAATTGCTGCTCATCAACACTTTATTTGTTTGCTGAATGGAGAATTTGAGAACAGACAATTTTCTATTAGTGAGGCATTGATAGAAGTCTATTATGAATTCTTTGCTCTGTAGTAAATTTCGAGTCTGTTTGTCACGAAGTCTAATCCAAATCCACACTTTTAATTATTATTACCAGTCGCCGATCGCAATTGGTATTTTGTGGTGAGATCGATTAGTTATTCTACTATCCCGTCGGTAAATTATTTAACTCCCATTCAAATTAACTTTGAGTGGGAGTTTTGTTCAAATATTTATTATGGATTTATCAATTCTACCAGATGACCAGTTACTCCAATTAATTGAAGCTGTAACCAAAGAAGTTGCCAGACGTGCTATCGCTATTCAAGCTGCTACTGAAAAATGTTGGCAAGATACGAAAGAAGAGATTCTAAATCATCCTAATAATGCTACCTCTCAAGGTAGAGCTTATCCACCAAATAGCACTAATGATGACCTGACTAAAGCAACAGTAGCTAGGTTGCTCAAAACTGCTGATTTCTTTAGAAATTATCAACATTATGCTTTCTCGGTGAATGTTTGGGAGAAGCAAGGAGATATCCGTCTATATCTCCAAGAAAGTTTCAAAGCTGATGGCTGGAAATTTGTTTACTATCACACGGGAAATAGATATCAAATCCCAGAGACAGTTAATGCCCCAGACCTCGATTCAGCTAGTATCTGTGCGTTCAGAAGTCTGGCGAAGATGCTCTGTAACGAGCTGCCATCAGGTTTTAAATGCTATGCCAATGATGATATCAAACATCCGATTAATCCTACCCTACTACAACAGTA
>NZ_JBGSQZ010000184.1:0-4807 GCF_041737865.1 Chamaesiphon sp. | reverse complement strand
CTGCCCCTGAATTGTTTTTTCTATGCTTTCTAGCGTTGGTTTTTCGTCTAATTCTCCCTCTGTATATAATATGTCGGCAATTGCTCTAGAGTATTCTTTCAGTTTTCTTGTTTGTTCTGGAGTCATTATTTTTTGGCCATTATTGATCGCTTTAATTATCCTCTAAGTATCGATCTCCTCTCAATGAGTATTTATACTCATCGCAAAAGTGTTATGCTCCCGTCTCCTTACCTGTTGATGAAATTAAATCTGCTGTGGGAATTGATGTTGGGCTAGAAAAGTTTTTAACTACTAGTAATGCTGAAGCGATTGCCGTACCTCAGTTCTACCGTAAGGCTCAAGCTATTCTGGCACGAAAGCAGCGTAAGTTAGCCAGACAAGAAAAAGGATCTAATAACTATAAAAAACAGGCGAATAAAGTTGCTAGCTTGCATCTGCATATTGCTCGACAGCGCAAAGATTTTCATTATTCTGTAGCTCATTATTTATGTGCAAATTACGATCTGATTGGATTCGAGAAACTGAATATCAAAGGTCTAGCTAGAACCAGATTAGCTAAATCAATACTTGATGTTGCATGGCGGACATTCTTGAACATATTGCAAGCAGTAGCAGTAAAATGCGGCAAGCATACTCAAGAAGTTGATGCTAGAGGTACTAGTATTGAGTGTTTTAATTGTGAGGAAAGAGTTGTTAAAGACTTGTCTGTTCGAGTTCATAATTGCCCCAATTGTGGAGTCAGTTTGGATCGGGACTATAACGCGAGTATTAACGTGTTAAAACGGACGACTGGACTGTCGTTTGCTGCTTGTGGAGGCTTAGGGGTTACCCAGCCAATGAAGCAAGAAATCTCATTTGTGAACTTGAGAAGCCCCCGTCAGACCGCTCTTAGCGGTTGACGGTGGGAGTAGTCACCTGGCGAGTAACTGACTCAGGCTCAAGTTCCAATCTGGTAACTGCACGCCAAAATCAGCCAGAATCTTGCTGTTATCTAGTACTGAGTTGGCTGGACGCTGTGCTGGCGTCGGATAGTCACTAGCAGGAATCGGTAAGATGTTTTGGATGCTAAGGTGTCGATCTGGATATAATTCTCGATATTGACCGACAATCTGACTAGCAAAGCCATGCCAACTAGTTTTTCCAGCCGCTGAGAGATTGTACAAGCCCCTCAAGGATCGATCGTCGCCACACTGTGCTACTATCTGCGATGTGGCTTCGGCGATCGATCTACTCCAAGTTGGTGCCCCAATCTGATCTGAAACGATTTTTAGTTCCGACTTTTCTGCGGCTAGACGTAAAATAGTCAGCAAAAAGTTTTTGCCCCGATTGCCATAGACCCAAGTCGTCCGCAGGATTAAATGCGGACAGTCTACTTGCATAATTGCCTGCTCACCAGCTAATTTACTCGCTCCATATATACCCAGTGGATTGGTAAGATCGGTTTCTAAATATGGGCTAGTCTTGCTGCCATCAAACACATAATCAGTGGAGTAATGTATGAGCAAAGCTTGGGATTTTTGTGCTAGTTCTGCTAGAATCCCTGGAGCGGTAGCGTTAATCGCTGCACAAAGCTCTGGTTCTGTTTCTGCCTTGTCTACGGCTGTATAAGCTGCCGCATTGACGATAATATCGGGCTGAACCTGTCGGACTTGCTCTCTAATTTGGTCTGGATTGGCTAAGTCCAGCTCCTGACTACCGAACACTGTCACGTTACCCAAACTCGCAAGAGTAACCTGAAGCTCCCAAGCAATCTGCCCTTGTTTACCAAGAATTAAAATTTTTTTCATATTTTTTACTCGATCAAAATGCTCATTACCATAATAGTCTACGAAGTTGCCAGGATATAACTTTACGGAACCAAAAATTATCTGGCAATCTTTAAGATAATAGAAAGCGAATCACTCATTTGTCAATAGTCAAAATCGATTTTAATTATCTCGAAGATTTACAGGAAACATTCTCCAATATTATCGTGCAAAATGATAGAGACATAAAATAATTAATATTTCAAATAAAAATATCCTCATGACGCTCTCTTCCTCGTTACCTTTAACTAATAAAATAGGATGGCCGTGGTCTTCGGAAAATTCCGTCGATGCTGATATCTCCTCAATCGAGCTAGATTATCCTAAAATTACTGTTGTTACTCCTAATTATAATTATGGACATTATCTAGAAGAAACTATTCGATCGGTCTTGCTGCAAGGTTATCCAAACTTAGAGTACATCATCATTGATGGTGGAAGTACCGATAACTCGATAGAAGTTATCAAAAAGTACGAGCCGTGGTTAACTTATTGGGTAAGCGAACCCGATCGCGGTCAAACTCACGCTATCAATAAAGGAGTGGAAAAAGCTACAGGTGAAATCTTTAACTGGATTAATTCCGATGATATTTTGATGCCAGGTGCTTTATTTGCGATCGCCAAAGGAATGCAAGACAGCGATGCTTTTGTTGGTGTCGTGAATAATTTTGATGAGTCTGGAAGAGAGGTAAAAGTATTTCCCCAGAATATAACTTCTAAAGGTTTACTGACTAGATTCAACACAACCGAGAAACCGCAAGATCGAGATACGGTATATCACCAGCCAGGATTTTGGTTTAAGACTAAATACTTGAAAGAAATCGGTGCCTTAAATGAAGAGTTGCGTCTCCAATTTGATTTCGATCGAGTAGTTAGGTATCTCTACCACTATCCAACAGTAAATTATAGCGATCGGACGTTAGTTAATTTTAGATGTCACCACGAACAAAAAACTGCTCCAGGCAAGATCGAGCAAGAAGGTCAAAAGATTGCAAATAGCCTTATTGCCGATCCTGTTTATCAGGTTCTCAAACAGCCAGCTAAATTGTGGTTGTCGCGGTTAATCTGGTATGAGGACTTAGCAAGTGTTAGTCAACAGAATAATAGAACGACCCGAATCATTGAAGCTCTAAAAATGCTGTTACTTTCTTGCCAAAGTCCTAATGCTTATTGGACTAGATATACATTCGGAAGTATTAGGCAATTATTGACAAAATAAGATATAACTTATGAAAGTAATTTTCGATATTTCTTCAGTTGGTGATAATCCGACGACAAGAACGGGCATCGCCCGTACAGCTTGGACATTAGCCGATCTGTTACATCAAAATTTAGGTGACAATCTCAGCTTTTCGGCAACTGGATCGATCGAAGCATCACTGCAAACAGAACGGCTGCTTAATGCTTATCCCAATCTTCATTCTGCGATATATCCTGTCAGCTCTTTCGCTAGAAATGTTAATCAATTAAACAAACAAATTAACAATAATAGTTTTGTTGAAAAAACCAAGCAGTTAACTTTACCTAATATTTCTAGGGTACTTAATATCACGAGACAACCGATCGATTCCAAAATATTAGCCGAAGCCGATATATTTCATTCTTCTTATCCACGTATTCCTAAGCAAGTTAGAAAAGCACTTCCCGATCGTCATTTACAAACAGTTTACGATCTAACTCCGTTACTTTTAGATGAAAAATATTTTGGCCCAGGACAACGAGGGATCACACAAAGACTGATCGATACTATTCACCCTAATGACTGGGTAACAACGATATCAGAGGCAACACGTAACGATCTATTAAATAGACGAAAATTAAATCCAGATCGAGTCGTTACTATTTATCTGGCTGCATCTCGCGATCTTTTTTATCCAATTTCAGATCTCGTTATTCTTGAAAACGTCAGGCACAAATATAAAATACCTGAAGGCGATTACTTTCTTACACTGCATTCGTTAGCTGGGCATAAAAATATGCAGCATTTAATAGCTTGTTTTGAACAGGTTATTGCTCAAGAAAAAACCAAGGATTTACGTTTATTAATCTGTGGAGGCAGTCAAGATGCCCTTGCATCCATGATTAAGGAGAACCAGTTAACAGATTCAGACTTAAAATTCATTCACTTTGCAGGATTTATAGATGATAATGACTTAGCTGCAATCTATAGTGGTGCGATTGGTTTTATTTTTCCTTCCCTTTATGAAGGATTTGGATTACCAGTACTAGAAGCAATGCAGTGTGGTTGCCCAGTTATTAGCTCTAATACTTCATCTCTACCAGAAGTTGTAGGAGAAGCTGGCTTCTTGGTTTCACCCATAGATCGAGATTCTCTTTGTGAATCGATTCTCTGTCTGTACAATAGCTCTACTTTACGTTCTAATTACTCTCATAAAAGTTTAGATAGAGCCGCTTTGTTTAGCTGGGAAAAAACACTAAATGAGACTTTAGACGTTTACGGTCGCATGATGTCATAATCTATTAAATATCTCCTAAGACCATGTTTGTATTTATCGTTCCATTACGTAGCCCAGAAACTTGCTCTGACTGGGAAGGAGTATCTTTATTATGCAATCAAACTCTGATTTTCCTGAATCGATTGAAACACCAGCATCTGAGTGGCTAGATATTATTTGGCAACACTTGAAAGTGAATGAATTATTGAAGCCAAGGCAACGAAAGTTAGATCCCCTTCCTTTTCCTGGTGCTGTTTATAGAATTAATCCTCATAATCTTTCTACAACTAATCTTAAAGATTCAAGATTTTCAAGCCTTAAATCTATCTTATGGAAGATGTTATGCAAACGAATACTTACATCTAAAATTATCAAAGAGTTCAGTTTTCCCAATCTCAGATAATCCAAATCACAATTGATGGGAAATTCGATAAAAAAACCTCACTGTTTTTCTGATAATTACTGCATTTATACAGCTACTGTTATATATTTCATCTATATCTATATTAAATGCAGATAGTTTCCTATATCCATCCCATCCGTACC
>NZ_JBGSQZ010000183.1:0-4403 GCF_041737865.1 Chamaesiphon sp. | reverse complement strand
CTGCCCCTGAATTGTTTTTTCTATGCTTTCTAGCGTTGGTTTTTCGTCTAATTCTCCCTCTGTATATAATATGTCGGCAATTGCTCTAGAGTATTCTTTCAGTTTTCTTGTTTGTTCTGGAGTCATTATTTTTTGGCCATTGTTGATCGCTTTAATTATCCTCTAAGTATCGATCTCCTCTCAATGAGTATAAATACTCATCGCAAAAGTGTTATGATCCCCTCATCTCTTTCCTGTGGGATGTTATAGCCCAAATAGAATAGGAATGCGGGCTGATCTGTGTGAGCATTTCCCCAAGCATGAGGATCGTCGGCTGGTGCTTCACAAATAACTAAGCCTGGAAGTATTTCTGAGAAGGTGAAACCTTGAACTGTCGAAGGTTATTGCGCTAACATAGAGTTTCATTAATCATTGTTTTGGTCGTTACTCGACTTTTTTTATCGGCAAAAATAGTGAAAGTTAGTAGCAAATAAATTACTACTAACTCTCCTAGTTCCGAAGCAAAGTACACAGATAAATTGCTTACTAGTAATTATGAAATGAGTGCAGTCTCAGACGTGGCTTTGGCTTTATTCACAGCAATAGTAGCGGCACGTTTCTGGGCAGGTGTAAGAGTGACAATAGTTTCTTCAAGAAGCTCCATCTCAGTAGGTGCAGGGATGAAAACAACCGCTATGACGGAAGTAATCCACATGCCAATCGCGGCAATGGTACTAGCCAACCGGAATTTATCCGTGACAACTAAGTTAGCCTCAGGAACGAATAATCTTTGATTAACATCAGTTTTAGTAATTGTAAAGTTAACTAGAGTATCACCATCAATAGCAGTACCAGTGATGGTTGTATCGCTAATTTGAGCAGTTAGAATTACAAGATTGGAAGTAGCGGTACGTATGAATTTTTTCCTAATGAAGTGAGTAATTTGGAATACAAAACAGAGTAAAACTAACCTCTAAATAAATAGAGATTAATTTCATCAAATATCAACAACTATGAAATCTGACTAAGCAGCTTTAGCTTTGGGTGGTAATTGGATTTCAGACACAGTAACAACAGGTTTAGCGCGAAGATTGCCATCCTCATCATTCCAATGCTCGAATGCCATATCGCCAACAATGGATACTGGACAACCTTTAGTTAGGTAATTAGCCGCTTTGACGAGTGAATCGCCAATGAATTTCAATTGATACCAATCAGTCGTATCTAAGGTTAATATAAAAATACTACTGATTAGTGTACAATCAAGGCTATCCAAAATTTGCTAGTGCAAGCGCAAGAGGATTTATGACTGAAAACCGCTACTCCTTAGCAGCCTTTGTGAACAAAACACTCGACCGAGATCTTCAGCAAGGATTATTTGAATTAGAATCCGATCGAATGCTCGATATTAATCTTAACGGCGAAGTCTGGATCAAAATGGGGGCAATGGTTGCCTACACTGGCCAAGTCAAATTTGTTCGCGAAGGACTACTCGATCGGGGTCTGGGCAACCTGCTCAAAAAAGCCATCTCTGGTGAAGGCACCCAGTTGACGAAAGCGATGGGACATGGATCGGTATTCTGTGCCGACTCCGGCAAAAAGATTACCATTCTGCAACTCAAAAACGAAGCAATTTGCGTAAATGGCAATGACCTACTGGCGTTTGAAATGAGCCTCAAGCCAGAGATCAAAATGATGCGTCGAATCTCTTCAATGTTAGCGGGTGGTTTATTCAATATTCGGCTTGAAGGCACCGGAATGGTCGCTATTACCAGTCACTACGATCCATTGACTTTGCCAGTTACCCCCAACTCTCCCGTCACCACCGATCCCAATGCCACTGTAATGTGGTCGGGCAACCTTGAACCAGAACTGAAAACCGATATCCAGTGGAAAACCTTCATCGGTAGAGGCTCTGGTGAATCGGTACAGATGCTATTTCGGGGTAATGGATTTGTAGTGGTGCAGCCCTATGAAGAAGTCTATTACCAGAATATTCAGTCCTAGCTAATCAATCTACTGGCAAATTGGAGGCATACTCCCTTCCTTTGATAAGATTATGGGTGATAAATCCTTGCTGGACAAGCTTTATAGCGGCTAAATGCCTATAGTCTTATGCCGGAAAGGGAGTAGACATGGAGCGTTTTCAATCTTGGCAATTTTGCTGAATAATTTCTTTGTGATAGGCTGCTGCTAACGCATCTCTCATCCAGGCAGATGGGTTGGACTTACTCTTAATATGATTGTACACATCCCATTCGACCTTAACTGACAAAGACCGATCTGCCAGATTCAATGGTGCTGGTTCGATTTGATATTGTTTGAGGTGTTCTACTGGTGGA
This sequence comes from Chamaesiphon sp., assembly GCF_041737865.1. Classification (NCBI taxonomy): domain Bacteria; kingdom Bacillati; phylum Cyanobacteriota; class Cyanophyceae; order Gomontiellales; family Chamaesiphonaceae; genus Chamaesiphon; species Chamaesiphon sp. The sequence continues at coordinate 2,082 of NZ_JBGSQZ010000183.1, read as the reverse complement.
TTAGGATTCACGAGAATTGCTAAATACAGCTATCCATAACATTTTAGTCAATTACCGATCGTTCTGTAATTAGTTAGGGTGCGCTAATTTAGCGTTTTCTGCCGATCGTACTTCTTCCTCGAAGCGCGGTAATTGGCTCGTTCATTGTGTTTCGATTATTTACCAGATCGATCTATTAGGGTGCATTAACTTAGCTAAATTAGGTATCTTTGCACCCTAATTTAGAATACGACCATCGATTGCTCATCATTCCACATTTGCTTGGTGAATTTATTAGGGTGCATAAGCACCCCATAAATAAACTTAGTTGCACCCTAATAAAATTAGTAAATTCTAGGCTGAATGCCTAGAAAACTAGACAATAGACGGTATAATCAAATTGCAATCAGTCGTTAATCGATCGACATGGCTAAATCGAAAAAGTTCTCAAACATCCCAATTGAGGAAATTGTTGCCAGTTTAGATCGATTGGACGCAGAGGCACTAGAATTAGTTGTTAAAGCAATTCAGGTGATTTTACAAGAGCGACAACTAGTCAGTTGTCAACCAGAATTGGCTGAAATGAATAAACAGACCGAGTATCTCGATCGAGTTGGCATTGGTGCTAATGGCAGTTATGGTTATATCGAATCCAAGTTTATTAACGGCTATGGCCCATATCGCTATCTAAGGCTACGAAAAAGTGGAGTCCATCATTCCTTTTATTTAGGTAAAGCAATTATCAATGACAAGCAAGAATAAGCAAACAATTATTGCTGTGCTTTCCAACTCAGGTGGTGCGGGAAAAAGTACGATCGTGCGTAATGTGGGTTATGAAATGAGTAAGCTTGGCTCGAAGGTTGCTTTAATAGATCTCGATCCTCAGCATAATCTCGACCTATTTTGCGGATTTCCCCTAGCCGAACAGATGGATAACACCATTATTAGGGTATTAAGTGAGAAGTACGATGGCTTATGGTCACTATCTCCCATCCCTAACGAACACATAGATGTTTGTCGCGGGCATATTGGCATGGCTGAAATCCAAAATGAGTTGGTCAACCGTAGGCGCAGTGAGTACGTATTAGCAGATCGACTTCATAAATCCCCATTACCTCACGATACGATCTTAATTGATTGTCCTGCTACATTAGGTAAAATTTGTGAAAATGCGATCGTCGCCGCTAATTATGTGCTAATCCCACTGATTTTGGAAGATAAAGCTTTGTCTGGGTTAAATGGTCTGATCCAATGGTTGCAAGTATTAAACGAAGATCTCAATCTCAACCCACCGCCGCAAATTCTGGGAATTATCCCTAATGCCTATGATGCCAAATCGGGTACACATCGTAAGTGTTTGGAGTTTCTCCAGGAAATCACTCAAAAAATGAATTTGCGGCTGTATCCGACAATTAACCAGTCTAACGAAATTAAAAACGCTAATGGCAATGGACTAGCGATCGGAAAATATCGTTCTGGTCATAAAGCAGCAAAAGAGTTTCGCACCCTTACCAATCAAATTTTAGCAGTTATCAACCAACCGTAATTATGAGTAGATTAGATCGCTTTAACGAAATTGGTACGAGTCTGACGACCACTTCAACCACTGCCAATCGAGAAACTATTACCGCTCTTCAAGCTGAAATTGAACGATTGCAGCAAGCACAGCCGACTACACACTTACCGCCTGATTCGATTAAACGCTCTCCTTATCAACCTCGCAAATACTTCGATTCTGATAGTCAAGCTCAACTTAATGCAAATGTGCATGAATTTGGAATCCTGCAAAATTTAGTAGTTCGATCGATCGATGATGGTTACGAACTGATTGCTGGAGAGCGACGATTGATCGCGGCTAGGGCTAATAACTTAACTACAGTTCCCGTTGTTATTCTAGCTCTATCCGATCGCGATACCCGTAGATTAGCCCTAGCTGAAAATATCCACCGCGACAACCTCAATCCGATCGAAGAAACTCAAGCAATTCTGAATCTATTGGCGATCGAGTTGGAGGTTGGCACAAACGACGAAGTTAAGTCTATTCTTTATGCTCTCGACAATTTAGCTAAAGGTAAAAAAGTTACCCATAACGTTATGGGTAAC
>NZ_JBGSQZ010000134.1:0-4503 GCF_041737865.1 Chamaesiphon sp. | reverse complement strand
TCGATCTCCATCAACAGGGAGTTAGCTTTCGCGAAATCGAACGCAGTACTGGTGTCTCGCATAATACTGTTATTAACTGGGTGAAAAATATGCAGATCGAGAAGTAGGGGTAATTCATGAATTACCCCTACTTCTCGATCGTGTCTAAACATTAATTAGATCCCGTAAAAAGTAAAAGCGATCGCCTCGCCAATCATGTCCTTTAATCCTACCTACATAGCCACTGAGTGGTGAAGATAGCTCGATCATCATGCCATAAAGTTCCTCCTCTGAATACTTTTGGGGCGGATGAGATAAATCAAAAACCACATGGAATTTATCGATACCGACTTCTTGAAAGGTTTGAGACTCCAGATAACTCTTAAGTGTTGAGACAATATGGACGAGGTTTTGGATTCTTTGCTCGATCGAATTAATGTATTTATTTACCTTGAGATCTGAGTCTTCACCAAAAGGTTCTTGGTTGAGACATTGCTCTAATTCGCGGAGATCGATCGCACCAGGATAGTCAGACTTGAGCGTAATGAGTCTTTGAAGAGTAGTGGGTGTCATCACATTCATTTGATTTTGGATGGCTGCTTGCTGTGCCGCAGATGTCAATGAGCCAGCAGCAAAGATTATTTTGACAGATCGATCGAAAACCTCTTTGCCTAAATGGGTGATGCCCAAATGGATAAGTTGGGCAGATACTTTATTAGGAACACTTTCATCCTGACTCGCTTTGCATTCTCCCACGAGGGAAAATGGTCGATCGCAATAAATATCGATTCCGCCTGCGCCACCAGTTGCATTGGGATCGAGACTAGCCTTGATATTATTGAGCGAATTAGTAAATCCTAATTGCAAAAAGCTTCTACGCACTAATTTCTCAAACTCGTTACCATCGCTGGAGTTACCAACTTCACCGATCCTGTTAATCCAACTGAGATCGATCGAACTGTGTTCGTGCCGTGATGGCTGTTCCCAGTCTAGAAAGACTCGCAAATCTCGATTGAAAGCATCGATTTGGAGATCGGGAGCGACAGATAGATCGAGTTGCTGTTGCAGAGTCTCTAGATTCGGATATTTTGAGGTGGAAAGGCTATCTAGTCGCTGCTTATGTTTAGCGAAGATGCGATCGGACAGCACTGGCTCATTTGTAGTAACTACCATTGGCTGTTTCAGTAAGGAGAAATCCCCAACACGATTTTGGAGCATCTCTATTTCAACTGGCAATCGATACACCCTAAGCAAAGCAACAAACACAAACTTTCTGCTTTCAAAGTGACGATCGAGAATTTCGTGACTCCAGGGAGCTATTTGTTGAAATAACTGTAAGTCTGCGACGGTATCGATACTCTTACAAGATGCACATCTAGCCCAATAGTTGAGATCTTTTACCCCAGGTGGGGTTTCGGTATCGATCAGAGCAAAAGCTCGATCGGGCATCAAAAATACCCACGGAAATACCGCGATCGTTCGACCTTGAGCTAGTAAATCCAAATTAACTGGGGACAGATGAAACGCAGTGGCAATTGAATAAGATGGGGTTGTCATATTGAGTTACTGCTAATTTATAAATTAGTTTCAGACAACTCAAAAACATTCACCTCAGTAAATAGGGTTGAATCGTTTTCCAGATTCAACATGCGATCTTCATCGATCGCATCTGTGGAAATTTCTCCAGAAGGATCGCTCAAAATCTCCTTAATCAGATAATTATTTTCAGCAATTTGTGTTTTTTGAATGAACTCAATAATTTTTGGCTGACTAAATTCGTAGTCTTCATAAGCATCATAGACAGCCAGAATCGCCAATAAAGGTTTGATGTCTTCTGACTTCAAAACCACCCACTCGCCGCCACGATTTGCTAGCAAGTCATCCAGAATGGTGCGTCCTTGAGTTTTTGGCTTGACATCTTTAGAGCGGACTAGGCACCCTCTCGTGAAGCTAAACTTGTCGTACTCAGCTAATCTTTTCATGGCAGCACTGATAAACCTTGCCCCAGAATCTTGTAAGATACACACACCGATTTTATGAGTAATTCCTCTTTCCTGAGCCACTATCCGAAAATCTAGATATCCAAGATCGGCAGCTTTGACTTTGATATCCTGAATATCTTCGACCAAGACCTCATCGATTGTGATACCCTTGGTAGTTTCAAAGGCTAAACGTAATGCCTTCGCAACTATGAAACTGTCATTCATACGATCGTTAATAGTATTTTCTAGAGCCAATAGCTGTTCTTGAAAAGCAACTTCAATCCCATGAAATTCATCCACTGGCACAGATACTTGCCAATTCTCAGCGCACCATTGTAGAACCCTCCGCACAATTGGACGCTCCGATCCCAACTCCCGTAAATCGCGCTCGTTGAATGGATAGGTAGGCGATGGTGGTGTCAGCTTATGCTTGGTATAAAAAGGCTGCAACCAGGCAGAGATCAATGCGACAATATCATCGCCATTGAGATATTGCAGCTCGAAGATTTTTTCACCAATTCGATCGATGACTGATTCTGACTGCGGCATCGCCTTGATGGAGTACTGCCAAGTTTGGGGAAATGTCGCCATAATTAAAACGCCACATTTAATTTTGCTATACAAGTCCTTTGCTAAGGAAGCAACTACTTGTGGAGTAGTCAAACCTTGAGAGTTAGATCCCTTTGGTTCTATTTCATCCAAACAGATAACAATCGTGCGATAGTTTCCGATTAAATCCAGAATTTGTGTTGCCATTGCTAAGGCATTGACCTCTCGATCGCCTTCATGATTTGGTGGTAAATCCATAGCTTCAGCTTGCGATTTTCCTAATGATTTACCTGATAGCCAGTTAACGGCAAACAACTGCATATTGGGTGCAAGTGTCCACAGAATAGCCTGGATGACGTAAGGGTTACTGACATCTGGCTTGAGTTGGCAAATTTTAGCTATCAATTTACTCACTAAATTTGGTGTATTAGCCAGCTTTTGATGGAAACTGGCGATCCACCTCTTTGGTTCATAGTCAACCTTGAAAATTTCGTTAAGTAATAGAGCCGCTAACTCCTGCCATTGCCGCGCACCGCAACTACCTTCCTGTTGAAGACTATGCGCTAGAGTACTCAAGAACATGGAGTTAATTCGATTCAAATCTCCATAGTCTGTTTCGCTCATGTAAACGAAAAAAGCCGTGCCATCTTGTTTGATTTGCCGCCGTAAGCGACTAATGAGGTGGCTTTTACCCAAACCTTTTTCAGCAGTTATTGTAATGCCTAAAACACTTCGATCGCCTATTCTAACTTGCTCTATTCCTTTAAAGATCGCTGCGGAGATCTGTCCATTGATGGAAGGGACATCGGGAAATTTAGAAGCCCAAACGTCATGGCTTTTGACAACGAGGGAGCAGTCGAAAGGATTGTACTGTTCGACAAGCTGATTGATTTCGGCAATGGGAGATGCGGGATGCTCAAACATGAGATTTGATGTATTTACAGGCTTAAAGTCAATGAAAACTGGGCGGTACGATTTATGTGGTAATGCGTTTGGCATAACAGCGGAGACCGCTGACTTTGGTCATCACTGAATCTTCTAGTTTATCTGGAGCACTATCTTCAACGGTGCCTTCTAGAAGTTGCAGGATACTATCAGCTTGCATTTTGAGGAGCCATTCATTGAAGCTTGTGCGAGTCACTCGTTCACCAATATCCCGACGAATGCGATAAATCGGGACGAGACGATCGAAATTGAACTCGCTATTGAGGCGATCGTATGATGCCAATGCCACTGCTTGAAACTCATGATAGGAGGAGATCTCTGCTTCCTTAACACGATCGGATAACGATCTCCGATCGACATTAGTGGCGCGAAACCAATTTAGTAGCGCATTTGCTGTTTTAGCACCAATCTGAGCCTCAAACTCAAACTTATCTCGTACCAGTGATGATTCTAGTAACAACTTTCCTGCATCAGTCAATGTTAGGCAGCGACTATCCTGTGAATTTTTAACGGCTCCAGCTTCAACCAATCTGGCACAGGCCGCATTAGCTGCGGCTGTTTTGCCGCTGAAGCGACTATTTACCGATCCCTTCCGAATATCAGCACCGCCTAAATCCCATAGTGCTAACAGAAACCGGACTTCAAAGTTTGTAACCATTTTCGACATACTTTCCTTGACTATTTTCTACATGAAGCAAAGTGCTGCTTCTATAAGAAGTGTACCCATATAATCAGACCATAGACCTACACTCAATCTGCACACTGACGTGCTACGCACAACGAATCGATCGCCCTTCTACAATGTTAGAGAGATCGAGTGGCGAAAAACGGTCGCTAGCAAGGTAAGCAACGCTATATATGTAGAGGATGTGGGCGGCAATTTGTCGATCGCTACGCTGATAGAGGGTATCCTCTAGAGATTAGGCAAAAGTGTCTCGATCTCCATCAACAGGGAGTTAGCTTTCGCGAAATCGAACGCAGTACTGGTGTCTCGCATAATACTGTTATTAACTGGGTGAAAAATATGCAGATCGAGAAGTAGGGGTAA
>NZ_JBGSQZ010000131.1:0-2283 GCF_041737865.1 Chamaesiphon sp. | reverse complement strand
CCCTTGAAGGCGTTCTCCAGATTCAAGCGATCGAGTGCAAGGGTTTTGAGCCTTTCAACGTCAAAACCTTGCACTTAATTTCTGAAAAAAGGCTCAAAACCCTTGCAGTGATTGGCTTGCTGAGATCTTCAGCAAGCCCTAACTAATGATTGACAATCGGGTTTGCTCGATCGAATCGGTTCAAGTCGATCTATGATTTGTGGGATGCACAGATCTACCCACCCCACCCTACGGGCACCCCTCCGTGGAGGGGATTTAATGGCGCGAAGGTTGCCTTTAACTTTTTCTGCGTACTGAATGGTTTGCGGACTGGCGAAATTTCAGCGATGGTGGGTGTCACCGTCCAATCGTAATTTTGTAGCAAAGTCGAGAGAATTATCTTCATCTCCATATTGGCAAATTCTACACCGATGCAGCTATGGGCACCGCCACCAAAACCAATCAAGGAATAAGGATATTTCTTGTCTTCCTCACGCGGGGGCGCAAACCTGTCGGGATCGAATGAATCTGGTTCTTTGTAAATTTCTGGCATTCGATGAGTGATGCCCGAAAAAATTACCATATACCAACCAGCCGGAATATTGTAGCCAGCATACTCAATATCTTCGACTACTGCACGACTCAGTGCATGAGCTGGTGGATAGAGGCGTTCGCCTTCTTTCTTTGATAATCTGCCGAATATAGTCAGCAATTTGGCGACGTGCAGCTTGCCCTCGTCCGTAAAAAGTGAGTAGGTTATCCCACTTAATCATCCCATCGAGGCTGTTGACTAGAGTCACATACCACTGCGATACTCGATCGATTTCTGCCGTCTTTGCACTACCCAAAAAAGTCCTGACAGCGATCGAGAGTGTCAACTTTCGCATCTCGGTTTCTAGGCTAATCGTGCCCTGCTTGCCCCAATTTGCCACTGTTTCGGTCACAACTGCCTGAATCGTGTCAAAGTAAGCGGCGATCGCTTGATGGTGAAATATCGGCAAAATCAGCTTCCGGCTGGCGCGATGCTCTGCGCCATCTTGCAGCAATACCAAATCTTTGCTCACAATCGGTTCTAGCGATCGATTACCCAATTTCGATGATAACTTGTCGGCTCCATCTTTCAACACAAATTGATTCGCCTCTGGCCCAATTAGACAAGCACATTTACCAAAGCCGATCGCCTCTGGTAGTGATATTTTGAAGATCTTGCCATACTGTTGGTACTGCTGCCAATAGAATAGCTCTTGTTTAGTGAAAGCTTCGATCGTATGCCCGATAAATGGCAATCCAAAGCTACCAGGCATCATGTCAGCGGACTTGAGTTTGTCATTCATAACAACAATTTATTCCAAATTGTGACATAATTAGTTTATGAGTAAATTCTCATCTTTGTCAAGCGATAAAACTCTTCGCCGTCAACCCCAGCAAAAACGCGGGAAACAGCGAGTTGAGAAGATTAAGATCGCCGCTGCGGAAGTTTTCGCCGAGGCGGGATTTGCAGCGGCAACAATCCAACAAATAGCCGATCGAGCTAACACCGCCGTCGGTTCGATTTACCAGTTTTTCCCTGATAAGCTAACGATTTTCCAAGCTCTGCTGTCAGAGCATATGCAGCAAGAAGAGATCTTGGAGGCGGCTTTTTTCGCTGCCGATCTCAATCGTCCACTCATGCAGGTGATTGATGAATATATCGATACCTACGCTGGCTACTTTGAGCAACCTATTCCGCGCTGTATTGCCTTACAAGACTATTTGCAACCGATCGCTGGACTATCGACTTTAATTGAAAACATACCCGATCGGCTATCGATATCACTCAAAAGACATGCCAATTTTTATCGACAACGCAGCCCTAATTTGAGCGAAGCCAAAAGTGAATTACTTTCGGAAATTGCTCGTAATATGTTGAATAGTTTGTTTCTTAGTGCGCTCAAAAGTGATGTACAACGCCGCCAGGAACTCTATGCCGAAATCAAGGATGTCCTATATGGCTATCTAAATCCGCACATCGGCGACCATCTCCTCGTTTTGCACAGTCAAAAGATGATCTGTCCAGAATGTCAGAGCGATCGAGTGGCGAAAAATGGTCGTCAACAAGGTAAGCAGCGGTATGTATGTAGAGGATGTGGGCGGCAATTTGTCGATCGCTACGCAGATAGAGGATATCCTCTAGAGATTAGGCAAAAGTGTCTCGATCTCCATCAACAGGGAGTTAGCTTTCGCGAAATCGAACGCAGTACTGGTGTCTCGCATAATACTGTTATTAACTGGGTGAAAAATATGCAGATCGAGAAGTAGGGGTAA
>NZ_JBGSQZ010000023.1:0-23621 GCF_041737865.1 Chamaesiphon sp. | reverse complement strand
TGCAAGGGTTCTCGGCGGATAATTTTAGAAATCGATCGAGAACCTCAAGATTTGCAAGTTGTGTGGCGGCTAGATTCGATCGCTAGACTTATTCAGCAAGCCCTACTTAGTCATGCTTTTGTCACCTTAACAGGGGTAGTGGCTTGGCGTTAGAAACTGCTGCTGTTTGCATAATCTACTAATAAATCCCCGTAATTGATTTAAAGATCGGAATAATGTAAGAAATCGGTACTACCTCGCCCACTCTGACCTGAACTTGAACGGTAGTACCCGAAGACAATTGGAGATCTGGGCCGCCAGATGAAGACCATTTGTAGCCACTTTTGGTTTTGGCAGTATCTAATTCGGCAAACACTTGGACGGGAGCTTTACCGCTAGAGGTGAGACTTTCCGCCAGCCCTTGGTTGCCGATAATATTGGACATATCCTGTCCCGTCACGGGAAAAGATGTCACCTCGCTGACTTTGCCCAGAATGCCGCCGAACCGTTCGCGTTTGACTAAACTAGGCGTGATTTGAACTTCCATTCCTGGTTTAACTTGCTGTCCATCTTTATCCGCAAAGTAGATAACGCTCATCAGCTTGGCTTCATCCCCTTTGGAATTAATCGACCCCAATCGCGATCCAGCAGTCACGATCTGTCCGGGTACGACCGATAGTTGAATGACTTTGCCGTCATAATCGCTTACAATCTGGCTTTTGAGTTGGATTTCGCGTTGTAATTGAGCGATTTTGCGATTGACTTCTTGAATATTATTTTTGCTACTAAAACTTGTCTCTAATTCTTCTTGAGTTAATTTAGCCAGTTGACTTTCGAGATCTTGAAGTTTAGTTTTGAGTTCGTCAAGGGTATTGAGACTTTGCGAATACTGGCGTTCGATATCGGTACGTTGAACTTGAATTTCTTGGCGTTTGTTCGCCAGTTCGTTACTTTGATTTACCCCATCTCGATATTGCCGCTCGGCAGTAATCTGTTCGACTTCGATCTCTTTAACTTGAGACTCGATGTTCGATATTTGGCTCAGACTGTCAACATAACTCCTTTGGGCGGCTAACATGATATCCGCACTGACGACTCTTTGGTCGTATAACTTACGGCGAGCTGCAAGCTGGGTTTGGAGTTCTGGCAGCGTTTCTTTGAGGCGGGCTAAATTTTGAGTTAGTCCCGCTCTTTTTTGCGCGATCGACAAGAAGCTTCTTTGGCGTAAGTTGGGTAGAACTTGTCGATCGCTAATCAGTCTTGCCTCGATCGATTTAAGATTTTTATCGAGGAGTACTAAGTTTTTTTGACGCAACTGGGGAACGATCTTTTCTCGGCGCAAGGTAGTTTCAATGTTGACTTTTTGTTTGGCTAAATTCTCGCGTTGCGAAGCCAGTCGGTTGGTGCGAACTAAATCGCTGGCTCTGGCTTGAGCGATAAATTGGTCGAGCTTTTCGCGTTCTTGTTTGAGTTGCTGTTCGAGCGATGGCTGACTAATGGTGCCGATAATATCGCCTTTTTTAATTACAGCTCCCGATTGAATATTTAACTTGAGAATGGTGCCATCGCTGGGGGCTTGAAACTGAACGACGCTGCGCGGATAGATCAGTACACCTTGTCCAGAGACGGTGAGCGATAACCGCCCAAAGATGCTCCACAGCAATCCACCAGCGACGAGTGACCCCAATCCAGCTAGCGGTAGCCAAGCTCTTGGATTGACGACATTCATCAGTTGATCGAGCTGTTCTGGTGAGGATAGTCGTTCTAGCGATTCCTCGCGAAATAGTTTTTTGGTTGAGTCTGACATAGTAATTAGTTGGGAGTTGGGAGTTGGGAGTTGGGAGATACATTAACCGCCAAGGCGATCAGGACAGCGATTGAAATCGCCGCTCAGAATGCAAAGTCCGCCTACGCGGACTAATTAGCCAGTCCGCGTAGGCGGACTTTGTATCATTAGCCCCGATTTCAATCGAGGGCGGTGCGCGAACGGAGCAAATAACCTTAACCCGTTGGTGTAGCTAAACAGTCAACCGTTTGAGCATCCAGTCAAATCGCGCACCGCCGAGGGTGAGATTGTCCATCGTGGCAAAATCGAGTTCATCTTCATAATCCACAGCAGCAGCTAAACTCTCGCCCGATCGATAGGGACTGCGCCCATAGCCCAAGCGACTAATCAATCCCTGCAATCTGCTAGACAGGAGCATGGCTTGTACCCGATAAAAGCGAGCTGCGGTGCCGACATCTTGCTGTAACTTGAGGCGCAGTTGTTGTTGGGGAATTCTCAGCAAAACCGAATTTTCTAAGGCGGTGACGGTAGCTGTAGAGATCCGGTTGTCAAGCGCGATCGATTCACCGACAATTTCGCCGCGATCGAGCAGTAAGATCTCTCTACCTAGAGATGTATCGTTATCTGGCGAACTTTCGAGGGCGGCGAAAATATTCAACAGTCGATTTGATTTTTCCTCTTTAACAAAAACCGAGAGCGTACCTTGGAGGATGATGTAAAGATCCTCGATTTGCTCTCCAGCGCGAATTAATACTCGATCGCCATCGATTTCCGCCAATCTCCCAGCACCCAGCATCCAGTCCACATCGCTATCGCTGAGTTCTCCAAAAATCAACGGGACATCCTGAAGAGGTGGAGCCTGTCCCATTTTGGGACGTAAAAAGTATCGTACCAAGCGCGAGAACCGCTCTAGTAGCAACATCGCGATCGCCCGATAAAATCTTGCCGCAAACCCAATATCTTCAGCAATTTTCGCGCTCAGTGCCGCACAATCTACTGCTAATAACGTCGAGTTTTCGACAGCTCTGATGGTCATCACGGCGGCGGTTAACTCAACTGCTGGAATATTGCCCAAGACATCTCCAGGTGCAAAGCGGACGATTTCTTGCTCCAAATCTACATCCTCCTCAAGTGCCGCAAATGCCAGCCCCAATCTTCCTCCTTGGTTTTGGTTGATGCTGCCGACGAGTTCGCCACTAATTAGCAAGTAGAAAAGATCGGACGCTCGCGCCTCGATCGGCACATTTCCCGCCCAAATTTGCTGCGATCGTCCGTTTTGCTTTAGCCATTGAATATCGCTATTACTTAACTGATTGAGAAATATATCCATGTAATTCCACCTATTGAATTGGGAAGTTCTAACCGGATGTTTATTAATCTAGAAGCGGCTCAAGTAAGCTAATAATTGTCTTCAATCTTACGTCGATCTAGCTAGCGATCGCAATGGCTAAAAGTACTCGATTGGCTTAAAGCCTAACTTTCCAGAACTTTACTTAACTTTCTCAGAATTTTTGTTTCAGATCGAGAACCTGACTTTTTCTAAGTTTTTAGTTATTGATATTTTAAAATAACTAGCATAGGATTGAATTCAGAACGAGTCCATTGCTATCTACAGGAAAACCAAAATGAAATTAGACACAGCAGAAAAAAACAAGCCGTCGAAGCACTACGCAAACGCTCGGAATTTGAGAATGGTTTAGCAATCGAAGCCTATGAAGATGAAAAATTTGTCAATTGGCATTACTGGTTACAGTTTGTAGACTGATAGCAGATTCAATCAATCGAATGTACCTCAAACAGGCAACATTCAAACTATTAATTAGGAGAAGTTCTATGACGACGATCGCAAATGCCCAAAAAGTTCAAGAAGTTATCGCCAAGGTTTGGTCTGATGAATCGCTGAAAACCAAACTGCTGGACAATCCCAAATCTGTTCTGGCTGAATATGGGCTACATTTTTCCACTGCTATGGATGTGCAAGTGCATGAAAACACGTCAAGTTTGATGAACTACGTCTTGCCACTGCCCAGCGAAATCCCACCAGGCGTGGATATGGAGGAGATTGAACCCGTGGCGGGGAAGGTGATTAAGCTGGCATTGGCAGATGAAGCCTTCAAAACTAATCTGTTGAGCGATCCGAAGTCTGCGATCGCAGAAGCAACCAATATGACGTTGCCAATGTCCTTGGAGATTCGAGTTTACGAAGATACACCCACGGTTAAACACTTGGTTCTGCCCGTAAACCCTGCTAATTCCGAACTCAGCGACGCCGATTTGGAACTTGTGGCTGGTGGTAAGACTTCGGCAAATACTGACGGCATTATTTGTGGTTCTGTTGGTGGAACCGCTACGATTGGTTGTGGCGCCGCTGCCTTTACGACTCCGATAGCTGCTGTGGCGAGTGGTGTTGTTGCGGGTTCTGCTAGTATTGCTTCGGGGGTATCGGCCGGTACTAAGTAAGCTGCTATCAAGTCTGTAGGAGCATTGATTTAGGCCTCGACAGCCGTGTTCAGTTTCTGCGAAGTTTCTCAGGTGATTAACAATTGCCTGAGAAGCCTCTGGTATCTTCTCAAGGTTAGAACTCATGGTTAAAACACAAGACGATCGAGATCGGCGAGATCAAGTAAGCAGCCATCCCGATCGCGATCTGACTGCGATCGCTACTAAAGAGTTACTCAATTTGACCGAACGCGCGTTGAGCCTCGACGAGTTAGCCAATTATCCTTCCTATCCCGGCAACGATGCAGAAAGCAGGCAAGCTCAACGACTCCTCACGCGATGGGAGGATCTGATTAAACACCGAACTAGCGACAGAGGCAATTTCGATCGCCGACTTGCCTCGATCGGATTAACTCGGGAAACCGCATTCAATAGACTCCAAACTAAATCTTATCTTCAGCCACAAGATTTACCAGATTGGGCGATCCAATTGGGTCGAATCCTGAATGAAGCGACGTATCCCCCGTCTTTAACCGTCAAGAATTTGCTAGCAGATATTCAAACGAGTGATGAGCTTCTGTTTCCCGAATTTCTTCATCCCTTTATCTCCTATTATCTCGATCGATTCGCGTTGGCTTGTCCAGATTGGCAATCGCAGGTAGAACCGCCGGCGATCGCATCCTTAGCGCGCAATCTACTCTCTCGGCTATCCATGCTTTGTGGCAGAACAGTGGCCTACGAAGTTAAACATCAAGACCAGTTAAGAGTATTAGCAGGCGAAAGTTCTCAGGAACGGTATCAAGATTATGTCAGTCGGGTGCTGGGAACCGCACGAGGTCTGTTTGACTTATTGTGTCGTTACCCGGTGCTAGCGAGGTTATTAGCGACTGTGACAAATCAAGCTATTGAGAACAGCATTCAGTGGCTGAAACGCTTAACTGGCGATCGTACCGACATTGCAGCAACCTTCGGACAAGGAAAAGAACTAGGTAAGGTGGCGATCGTCAAGCCCGGTCTTTCCGATCCCCATGCTGGCGGTCAAACTGTCTGGTGCATTCAGTTTACCTCTGGTCTGCAACTCGCTTACAAACCTCGGAGTTTAGACATAGACGCAGCCTACCATCAATTGCTGGAGTGGCTCAATCGCACGGCAGCGACTCTGCGGCTGAAAGCGGCTCCAGTGTTGGCTCGGCAAGGCTACGGTTGGGTTGGCTGGGTTGAAGCAACCGACTGTCAAAATCGCGAACAAATCGCGCAATTTTACCACCGGCAAGGTGCACACTTAGCTCTGTTCTATATACTGCGCGGCAACGACTTTCACGAAGATAACTTCATTGCTGCGGGTGCTTATCCAATTCCGATCGATCTAGAAACAATTGGTTCCTTGGCTCTTAGCTATACCACTTCTGTGGAAATAGCAGCGTTACCAAAGCATTGGCAACCCGTTGCTGATTCGGTCATATTCACGTCGATGCTACCGCGCTGGCAATCGGGTAATTTTGGTAAAGAAGCCGTTGCTATGGCAGGCATTGCAGGTAGAGATAAATCCCAAACTATGCCCGTTCAGTGGGGAATTTGGCAGAATCTGGGCACGACTCAAATGAGTTTGAAGCAAGAATATATATTCCCTCAACCTGGAACTTGCTTGCCTAAATTAGCAGGGCAAACAGTCGAAATGCAGCCTTTTTTAGCACAGGTATTAGAGGGTTTTACTTGTACCTATAAAACTTTTCTGGCTCATCGAGATTTTCTTTTGAATCAAGATAGCCCACTGACAGCATTCCAACATCTTCCCACGAGAGTCTTAGTTAGGAACACAGAAGAATATGCCAGATTGCTGTTTTGGTTGACTGCGCCAGACAATTTAACTAGCGGAAAAGCCTATGATGTTGCCCTGGAAATGCTCTGCGACGGTCGGATCGATAGCAAACAAGAGATGCAGCCTTGGTTCAAACTTTTAGCGGCTGAAAAGCAATCTTTGTGGCAACAAGATGTTCCATATTTTGAAGGTTCGACATCTGGATGTTACCTGATGTCTCATGGAAAAAGCTGCGTTGCCTCGGTTAACGACTATAGCAGTTACGAACTTATCCAGCAGCAGATCGAGGCGTTTTGCGAAAGTGATTTAGATTGGCAGCGCCAATTAATTCGGGCTTCTCTCGAAATGTTTTTCACGCCGAGCGGCTCGACCTTATCTGTTGGACAGGCTGTTGTACAAACTGCTGCACAAAACGCGATCGCCCCCAAAATCGGATTGGAACTCGATCGTCCTGGAGCATCTCGAATTCTTGAACATCTGAATCTTCTGGGAGAGACCTTTGTCAAACTAGCAGTTACTCATGCAGATGGCATTAGCTGGCTAACCCTCAATCGGCACCCCGACTATGCTTCGATTACTTCTTTAGTTAATCCAGCCCCTTGGTCTAGCGTTGGGGCTGCGGGTACGGCTATTTTTCTTGCGAACTTAGCGAGTTATACGGGGAACAAGGCTTGGGCGAAGCTGGCGGTGGAAACCACCAAGAATGCGGCGCTGTCAGTTCAACGCCACGCCAACAACCATCCCTTCTTCATGTCGCTGCACTTGAAAGGTTGCAATGGATCGATCGCGGTCATCTATGCGTTGTTAGTGTGTCACGATCGTTTAGGAGATCGATCTTGTCTAGAACTCGCACAGATTCTGGTAGAAGAAATCAGTGTCCAAGAGTGGGGACAAGTCGCCGATCCTGAATTCCTCAATGGTTCGGCTTCGGCTTTGCTCGCGTTAGTCAAACTCTACCAACAAATACCAGAACCGCAACTATTAGAGCGCGCCCAGGCGGTGGCGAAAGGGATGCTGTTGTATCAAGTCGCAGATGGTATCCATGCGGGTGGCTTTAAAGTTCCGATTGCTGCACGACCTCCGATCGGTATGGGTCACGGTACCGCAGGAATTGCTTGTGCACTCTTTAGCTTATATCGCTTGACGGGCGATCGCGTTTTAAAATTAGCGATTCGCAACGCTCTAGCTTATGAAAGGTCTCATTACGATCGAGAACGTCAAGACTGGCCCAACTTGCAGCATACAGGGGATACTTTCTCGTTTATGACGGGCTGGTGTGCGGGTGCTCCAGGAATCGGTTTAGCTCGCTTAGCCATGTTAGATGGTTGGGATGATGACGATTTAATGCCAGAGATTGATGCTGCGTGTCAAGCCACCTTGCGTCATCTCGGATCGGGCGGACATCACCTGTGTTGCGGGGAGGCTGGACGAATTATTTTCTTGATTAATGCGGGTGTGTGTCTCAACCGCCCCCAACTTTATGAAGCAGCCGCCAAGGCTAGCATCAATACGATCGAGTTCTACGAACAACAGGGATTTTGGAAGTTGCAGGAAATTGCGGCGCGATCGATAATTCCTGGTCTTACAGATGGTGTGGCTGGAGTTGGACTAGCATTGCTAACGCTTTTAGAACCGCAGAAAACCTCTCAGTTTCTGACATTATCTTGAGCTAAAGCCAGATGGCGAGGAAATATCATCATGATTCCAGATCGATTTCAACACATTCCACGACGGGCAGATCTTTCCCTAGAAGAGTTCGAGCAAGATTTTTTGCTCCAGCAAAAGCCTGTTATTTTGACTAATCTGTTTCAAAATCAACCCATTCAAAGGGTAGCAACTGTCGAAAGTATACAACGGCAATTTGGAGAAGTTCCTCTTCTGGTTTCCGAAGGCATTAGATATCATCATCTAGCTCAAACAGGGTCTAGTCCGCAACCTGCACGAACGCTAACGGTGAATGACTATCTCGACTCGATCGCCCAAGTGCCTGAAACATCGCTTCTGTGTTCGGAGAATGCCTTGCCTGATGAGATTCAGTCACTATTCACGATCCCCGAATATTGTCGGTTTGGAGATTTGGACGATCTCACGACCCGGCTCTTTTTGGGCAATGCTGGAAATTATGCCCATCTACACTTTGATGGTGACTTTCGCCAGGTGCTTTTTTACCAAATGTGCGGCAGTAAGCGGATTGCGATCGTCCCAGCGAATGCTGCTGCTAAATTACTGCCAAATCAGCATTGGAGTATGGTTTGTCTGGAACATTTTAGCGAGGCGGAAAAAGATGCATTCATTGCCTATGCAGGGGGTGTGCAATGCATTCTTAATCCCGGCGAAGCTCTGTTTTTTCCGTCAGCAGTGTGGCATTACGTAGAGTATTTAACGATAGGGATGTCAGTGGCGATCCGGTTTGGTCGCAATCGTTATACTCAGTTTTTAGGAGAAAGATGCCACCTTGACAGTAAACTCCAACGCATTGCGGCTCGAATGATTGATGAGCGGATAGTGCAGGAGCAGTATTCTCAAGAGTACGAACTCATTCAACGGGCTTTTTATCGACCCGCCCAATCTGTAGCAGAAAAAGTTGAACAGATGGCGGCGGCTTACGATCTGGTGTGGAAAGCGATCGCTGAACCAGTAGATCCTATTTATCAAATCTCAATTCCCGATCGCTTGGCTCAAGAAACTTTAGAGATGCACGCTCAACATCGCTATGCCAATTTCATCAAGCCATTACCACCGTTTGGTGGATGGGGACAGATCGATGCAGCTTGAAAATAGTTGAGCAGAGAAAACAGACAGAATTAGTGTTCACCTCAAAAACTATAAAGACAGGATTGTAGAATGTATACTCTAAATCGCCTAGAGCAAGCTTTTGAAGCGTTGGCTTATCAAGCTTTTACCTTTCCACGATTTCGCCCCTTATTACAAGCTCTCAAACCGCAAAGCTCCATTGTGGCGATCGCAGCTTCTGATGCAAATCAGCCCATTGGTTTAGCACTCGCTCAAATTCAGCCCGATCGGCAATCTTGCAAGGTACTTTCTATCTTTGTGAAACCCAATTACCGTCAGCAAGGAATTGGGACTGCCCTTTTACAGAGGCTAGAAGCAGAATTACATCAGTGTCAGTGCGATCGTGCTGAGTTAACCTACACTACAGGGAATCCTACTACATCAAGCTTAGAACGGTTGCTGCAAAAGCGCGATTGGTCGGATCCCAAACCTCGAATGCTAGTCGGTAAAACAACGACTGATACGATCTCTGACGCGCCGTGGATGAAGCGAATAAGTTTACCTGTGGCTTACAGTCTATTTCCGTGGCAAGAAATTACACCCACAGATCGAATTGCGCTTCAGCAGCAAAAGAGTCCTTGGATTCCACCGATGTTACTGCCATTTCTGCACGAAGAGAACATAGAACCCTTGAACAGTTTAGGATTACGTTACCAGGGAGAGGTCGTCGGCTGGTTGATTACCCATCGCCTCGATCCGGCTACTGTCCGCTACACCTGTGGATTTATTAGACCCGATCTAAAACTGCGATATATTTCGCTCCTAGCTAACGCGATTCAAATCCAGATCGATGCCAAAATCCCCTTTGGCATTTGGACGATTCCGCTAGAATTTTCCAGCATGGCTCATTTTGTTAAAGCTCGGATGGCTCCTTATCTGATTTCACTGGAAGAGAGCAAGGTCGCTTACAAATCACTGAAGCCTTACAAAACCACTACTGAGAGGTTGAATGCGAGAGAGTACTCTCTCAACTAGTCCTAAGCCCATCGTCAACTTATTAAAGAAACCGATGCTATCCTCATTCACCCCTACAACGTTGCCTAGCAACTTCTCATCCTATTCAACTTCATTAAGCTATTACACCTCAATTAGTTTGATTGCTTCAGGATCGGGGCTACTTCTAATCGTAATCATTGTCAGTTCAATGATGTGTTGCAGACAGCGAACATCCATTCAGAAACAACAGATTCAGCAGCTAGAGCGATCGTGGCACTTAGATCTTTCAACCAAAAAGAATTAAGCCCGTCCTCACTCTTGACTGAGAAGA
Source organism: Chamaesiphon sp. (assembly GCF_041737865.1). Classification (NCBI taxonomy): domain Bacteria; kingdom Bacillati; phylum Cyanobacteriota; class Cyanophyceae; order Gomontiellales; family Chamaesiphonaceae; genus Chamaesiphon; species Chamaesiphon sp. Next base: position 13,538 of record NZ_JBGSQZ010000023.1, on the reverse strand, counting down.
ATACTCATTTGAGAACCGCTATAGATTCAATCATTTATCTCAAAAAAGTAGGGGGAATTCATGAATTGCTCCTACTTTTTGGTCGCAACCAGAGCCGAACTAACGGCTGTTTCAATTAGATCTACTCCTGATGTGGAAGCTAATTCTTCCAGCCTCAGAGTAGTTAAAGCAATTAAAATCGCAATTTCCGATTCGCTCGTGCTGGCTGACTGACGATACATTCGATCGAACCTTTCGAGATTTTCGGCAGCAGCTTTCACCAGTTTTTGCAGCACGATAAATGCCCCATTCGAGAGTGGCGGATCGCCCCGATAATTTTCCAATCTCCCCCCCGCACGATAGGCAGGAAACGCTTCTAAACCAACGAAACGTAAAAACCAGTCCGATCGATAACAACCCACAGCCGCCACAATGCCGTGATAATCAGCCACAATTTCATCGAGGATATTATTTCGCATCGAGCCGAACCAACGGCGGGTAATGTAATGGGTTGATTCGTGTTCTGAGCGAATTTTGCCAGATAGTTCTAGCCATGCTTCGTCCTCAAGTCCGAACTCAGTAGCGGCAACATTACTATATGCGCCCCGACTGAGCAAAATAAACCGATCCTGATACAGTTCTGGACGCTTAATCAACTGTTGAAACTCAGCATCCCAATCTCCCCCTGCGTTTGCCTCCAGCCATTGTTGCTGATATTGGCGTACCCGATGCCAGTTACTATATCCACCGACAATGCAAGCACCCATCGAGTCGGGAATAGCAGCGGGTTCGTTGCGTTTTGTGAGTGCCCGAACTAAGCTGACAAAATCAGCACGGTTGCCAGCAATCAAAACCGGAATCGCACCCGCGAAGGTGTGATGAAGTGCTAGTTGGAGTCGTTCTGGTTCGAGCAATGTCAAACCTACCGCCGTCTCCATTGCTGCGGTTGAGTGTCCCTTGCGAGTGGCGGCTCGATACTCGGCTGTCTCACTTATCCCCGCCAGAATCGGAAACTGGAGCTGGACGAGGTGAGGTTTTAAGGCAGCAACAGCTCCAATGCTGGCAGTTGCTCGGACATATTCTGTCCATGTCGCTAGATAGAGTTCGGGCGGTGGCTCATGCCGATGTGCGAGGAGGCTAGAACCAAAGACATTTTGATTGTAGTTTAACAGTTCCAGCGTTTCTGATTCGTTGGCGCAGCCTATCGGAACGATAATCGCTCCAAAAGCGGTCAAAGTATCAGTACAAAACTGTAAGGAATTCATGGTTAATCGCGATCGATAAATGAGTTTATTTCTCTTTCAAAATCCCTGGCAACCACAATGCCATCAGGACGACGAGACAAACTATTACCAAGCCAATGCTGTATTTAGTTGCTTCGGCTTGGTCGAATGTTTCCTGCATCAGATAAAGTGTGTTTAACATTGGATACCTATAGTTTTAAATTAGATTATTTTTATGCCGCAGAGCTTCAGCACGTTCCTGTAGATTCTGAAAAGAATCGAGACTCATAATCTCCGCAACGTCACTTTCCCTTTTACCTTGATCGATCTGAATTTGCAATTCTACTACTTGTTGTTTGAGCTTCTGTTCTCGCTGGTGAAACTCGCTCGACATGTGGATAACGACTGCGGCTTGATTGGCTAAAGCACTCAAAAACTCTAGATCTTCGTGGGTATAATTGACAGCCAAAGACGAATTATGAACGTACAATACGCCCATGACCTCCGTATAATTCTTGAACGGAACGCACATACAATTCTGAATTACTTGCCGAATAATCGAAACAGAATCGTTAAATCTGTCATCGTGCTGGGCATGTTGAGTAACGATCGCATCGCCACTTTGGTAAGCAAGATCGACAATCTTGCTACTATAAGAGTGCGGATCGTCGGGAATATCTGCTTTAGACTTGGCAGCTTTCAATTCGAGTTGCCCAGAAGCTGGATCGAATAAGAGAATTATGGCTCGATCGATGTCCATAATTTGGAACAGTAGATCGAGAATCTTGTGGAGTAGTTTGTCGGGTTCGTCAGGCGACCAGATTTGTTTGCTAACTTCTAATAAAATTTGCAGCTTATTAACCGTCTGTTGCTCGCGATCTATTACCGGAGCAGTACCCAGAAAAGAGCCAATGACGATCGATTTGCGCTCTTCCTGAGCCTTGCGATCTACCAATTCTTCAAGTTTAGCTGGATGTTGATGGAGCGGGATTTGTTTTAAATTATCGATCGATAATTCCCGCTCGTTAATAATTGGCTGAGGCTCAGAGTCATTCAGATACTCGACAAATTGGAACCCAAATGTATCGCAACTCACCAGATCGCCGTCATGGAGTCGATGGGTATCGATTTCGAGTTGAATTTGATTGACAAAAGTATGATTGCTACTTTGACAATCCTTAATTATCGTTCCAGTGGGGGTAACGTGAATCTGCGCGTGGTGGCGGGATACAGTTTCATCCAACACAACGATAGTATTGTCAATTTCGCGACCGAGAGTATTAATTCCTGGTTTCAGTTCATAAACTCGCCGCTCTGGTGTGTCAGGAGCATAGATTAAATAAGGCATGGTTAGAGATCGAATCTGCTATGGATAATTGTTAAATCGCAGCAACTTTGCCACTAACTTGGCTGGCGATGTTCTGGAGCGTTTTACTGATAGGATGGTTGTTATATTTAATTGCAAAAATTCCCTGACTAGCCAACCGTAACATATCGGGAGAATCGGGCAGAATCCCCACTACGGGGACATTATAATTAGATTCGACTGTTTTGCGGATTTGCTGGAAATTGTACTCAGGCAGCACCTTATTAACAACCAGAAATAGATTGGGGACTTTCAGCCGCCGCGCTACATCTACGGTCACGGCTGTACCCTGAAAATCTTGTCGATCCGGTCGGAGAATCAACAGCACCGTATCGGATACAGTCAAAGAAAGTAAGGTTTCTTCATTGAGTCCAGGATGAGTATCAATGAATAGATAATCTAGCTTTAAATCTTTGATGAGCTGTTGAAATCCCTCAAATAATAATTCTGCGTCAAAACCTTCTCTTAATACCCGCGAAATATCATTGACTTTGATACTAGACCGGACTAAATAAATTTTGCTGTTGGGATTTCCCTGTCCTTGCAGTACCGCACTGACATCACAAGCAGCATCAGCAATCTTGCACTTCTTCCACAGAAAATCATTGAGCGTCCACTCTTGTTGTCTATCGACCATCCCAAACAGAATATGAATACCAGGGGAAGGCAAGTCGGTATCGATCACCCCAACGCGGTTGCCGTCGCGGGCGACTAAGGTAGCTAAATTGGCTGTCAGATTAGATTTGCCAGTACCACCCCGATAAGAGTGAATCGAAATAATTTTTGCCATATCGATCGATTGTACTAATGAAGTAACAAAGGTAATGAATCGGGAATTCGATCGGTCTATTTCCTACGGTAATCTGAAATTTAATTCTGCCGATCGATAATATTCTGCGTTGAAATAGATAGAAAATTTATCTTTCTCGATGGTATTTAGCTGAAGTTGTATATCTGATAGCTGGCAATCTACCAAGCGATACAAACCAATTAATTTATTGTAGCAAAGATCGATTGAGAAGTATCTTCAAATAGTTTTTTGTTATTAAATAAAAGAAAATAGACGAAAGTATTAAGCCGAAATACTTAGCGCATCCCCCAAAAGTCAATAAGAAATACTATCTTTTGGCAATAAGTAAGTCGAGACATTTTTCAGATATTTGTTTTGAGGAATATCTCTAAAATTGAGATATGTCAGTCCCAAGCAAAAGTTAGAGTCTATAACTTGGTCGTCAGTAGTGTCCGATCGATATTAGATCGGTCTAATTTGGATCTCACCGAAGTTTAGCCAACTGCCGATCCTTACCCCAGAAGTTATACACAAGTTAGTCCCGAACTTAGTCAGGAGTTCCATACAATCGATCTATACCTTTCCCGATCGCGGGCTTAGATCTTGACTTAAATCTTTTTAAAACCCCCGTCAGCACCGATCGTGTACATTACATTACAGGAAACTGCTGGATTATGAACAACCAACAAGCGTTAACAGTTGTAGACACTCTGGTGTTTACTAAAAAAGGTAAGTATCTAAGCGATATCCAAAGACTTTTGCTGGATTCGTCTTTGTCAGATCCGCGTCTGCGTTACGATGATATCGCCAAAAATCATGGTTATTCGCTCAACTATCTCAAGCAAGATGTCGGTCCAAAATTATGGCAGATGCTGTCAGATGTTTGTGGCGAAAAGGTGAGTAAAACTAATTTTCGATCGGCTTTGGAACGACAATGGGATCGAGCAATTCTCGATCCGATCGAAGTTACGATTCCATCAACCATCCAAACCGAACAGATCGCAGCATCTACTCCCGCAGTACTAACGGTATCCCCAATCGTACCAACAAGACATCTAGACTGGGATGATGCGCCTGATGTGGCTATTTTCTACAATCGTACTCAGGAACTAGCGACATTATCACAATGGATTGTCAACGATGGTTGTCGTTTGGTGGTGTTATCTGGCATGGGTGGTATCGGAAAAACCCATCTGAGTATCAAATTAGCCGAACAAATTCAGCCCCATTTTCAATATTTAATTTGGCGATCGCTAGCACCCGCCACGCTTTTATCAGAGCTAGTCCTCGATCTGCTCAAATCCTTAACTCAAGGAGCGGAAACTAATTTACCAAGCGCACTTGAGGAGCAAATTTCGCTGCTAATTAACATCTTGAAAAAAACCAAATGTTTATTAATATTAGATAATGCGGAAACGCTATTAAAAAGTGGTGTATTAGTAGGTCAATATCAAGCAGGTTATGAAAATTATCGCACATTTTTCCAACGCATCGGCGAATGTCATCATCAGAGTTGCCTGCTGCTAACGACCCGCGAACAGCCTCAAGAAATCACCTTAATGCAGGGGGACACATTACCAGTTCGCTCCTTAAAATTAGCCGGATTGAACGTCGAATCTGGACAGAAAATATTGCAATCGAGAGGCTGCTTTGTTGAATCAGCGGCATGTTTACAATTGACGATCGACAAATATGGAGGTAATCCTCTGGTGCTAAAAATTGTTTCGGCAATAGCATCAGAGTTATACAATGGTAATATTTCAGCATTTATTCAGAGTCGATCGTCGATCTGTCGAGAGATTGGCGATGTCTTAGACCAACAACTCGATCGACTGCGCGATTCTGAGAAAAGTTTTTTATATTGGTTGACGATCAAACAAAGACCGATCGATTGGGTCGAATTAAATTTGGGAAATTATCCAGGCATTTTACCTGAATCCATCGTCGAAACTGTGCGATCGCTGTTGCATCGCTCTTTAATAGAGAAGCAAAATAAAAAGTTCTACTTGCAGCCTGTAGTTAGAGAATATCTCCAGCACAAGGCAACCGCACAAATTATTGCCGAAATCGAGAGCGAAAATCTGCTCCTGCTCGATCGATATCCTTTACTACGATCGACAGCCAAAGAATATCTCAAACAGGCACAGATCGATCTAATTATTCAGCCGTTATTAGAGCGGTTATTAATTATCTATAAAACTCCTGCCCAAATTTGCACTAAATTTAAAAAAATCTTGGCGAATTTGCAAGCAGAGCAAGCTTTAGAGCCAGGGTATGCGGCGGGAAACATCATCAATCTCTTAGGTCAGCTTCAAGTTGATATCAGCGGATTTGACTTTTCCAATTTAACCATTCGGTCTGGCTGCTTCCAAAAAACTAACTTACAAAATGTCAACTTTGCTGGTGCAGATTTCAGTCAATCGGTATTTGCCAAACAATTAACCAGCATTTTAACTGTAGCGTATAGTCCCGATGGGCAATTACTGGCAACTGGAGATGTAAATGGCGAAATTCAGTTCTGGAACATTGCTAAAGGTGAGCCGATCCTCAGTTGTACGGGACACGCGGGTTGGATACATGGAATTGCGTTTAGTCCCGATGGCAAACTGCTCGGTAGTGCTAGCAGCGACCAAACTGTAAAGTTATGGGATACATTCGATGGTAGTTGTGTCAAAACCTTGACCGGACATCAGCAACGAGTGAGATCGATCGCCTGGAGTCCCGATGGTAAATTGTTAGCTAGCGGTAGCAGCGATGCCACAATTCGACTGTGGAATATTGACAGCGGTGAATGCCTAAACATCTTATCGGGACATCAAAGTTATGTTTGGTCGGTGGCTTTCTCCCCTGACGGTGCGACGATTGCCAGTGGGAGTGAAGATAAGAGCATTCGACTATGGGATCGAACTACGGGTGAATGTCAGCAAATCCTCACCGGACATCATCTGTGGGTACGCTCGATCGCTTTTAGCCCCGATGGTAAACTACTCGCTAGTGGTAGCGGCGATCGCACCATCAAAATTTGGGATCTCGGTACGGAAAAATGCTCGAACACCCTGACCGGACATACTCAACGCTTGCGCTCGATTGCTTGGAGTTCCGATGGTAAACTGCTTGCTAGTGGTAGTGGCGACCGCACAGTCAGATTGTGGCATGTTGCCGATGGCAAATGCCTCAAAACTCTCCACGGTCATCATAGTCTCCTAACTTCGATCGCCTTTAGTCCCAATGGCACCAATTTAGCCACTGGCAGCGAAGATCGCTCCGTGCGCTTGTGGGAAGTCAGTACGGGTAAATGCCTTGATATTTGGCAAGGTTATGGCAGTTGGATTCAATCAGTCGCCTATAGTCCCGATGGCAAAACTATCGCCAGCGGGAGTGAAGATAAAACTATTCGGATCTGGCAGCTTGGCGATCCTAGTGCTTCAGTACCCGCGTGCAATTCATTCACCTTAACCGGACATCAAGGCTGGGTCTGTTCCGTAGCATTTAGTCCCGACGGCAAATTTCTAGCCAGTGGGAGTAGCGACTATAGTATCAAACTGTGGGATGTGGGGACGGGTCAATGTCTCAAAACCTTTCAGGGACACAACCGCTGGGTGGGTGCGGTGGCATTTAGTCCATCGGGACTCACGTTGGCAAGCTGCGGCGGCGACTGTACCATCAAGTTGTGGGACATCATTACTGGAGACTGCTTGCAAACCCTATCGGGACATACAGGCTGGTTGTGGTCTGTCCAGTTTAGTCCTGACGGGATGATGCTGGCGAGTGCATCTGAAGATAAAACCATTAAATTATGGGATCTCGACAGCGGTAAATGTATTCAAACGCTCGTCGGACATACGAGCTGGGTGCAAGGCATCTCTTTTCGTCTCGACGGCAAATTACTCGCAAGTGCCAGTTGCGATTGCACGATTCGACTGTGGGATGTGACGACAGGCAAATGCTTAGAAATATTGCAGGGACACACCAGTTGGGTACAATCAGTCGCATTTAGTCCCGACGGTGAAATCTTAGCTAGTGGTAGTTGCGATCTCACAGTCAAGCTGTGGCAGACCAGTACAGGCAAATGTCAGCAAACGATCCTCGCGCATCAGAGTTGGGTACAGTCAGTTGTATTTAGTCCCGATGGTAAATATCTGGCTAGCGGTAGTCAAGATGAAACAATTCAACTTTGGGATGTTCGAGTTGGTAAATGCGTGGAGCGATTGAGAACCAAACGACCCTATGAGGGCATGTGTATCGCTAAAACTAGAAGTTTAACTACGATGCAACGATCGGCCTTGAAATTTCTAGGGGCAGTAGATTAATCCGGATCGCTAGATGCGATCGATTGCAGTGCAAAAGGTCAGGGCAGCATCAAGTGAAAAGTATATTCAACAGGCTCTGTGAGACTCTGAGACAACCTTTTTTTAGTAAAGCAGCAAACAGCATTTTTGCCCAAAACTTGTCCCAAATCGATTGAGGTTGGTGTACTAAAAAAAGGGATCGGCAAGAAGTAACCCTAGCTTGATTTGTAGAAATATAATCCCCATCCTCTAATCCATCTCCCGCTCCAAAATCGCATCAGCCAAAGTTTTCGCCGCCTTACCCTGCAATTGCTGTCGGCCATCATCATAGCGAATCAGCGTAGCCAAATTCTTATGCCTAGAATGTGCCTGAGCCGAGCGCACATCCCCACCATTAAGATCTAACAATGCCGTAATACTAGAATGTCGAATCTTATGCGGACTCACCACCCGATCGATCCCCGCCGCCGCCGCCAGTCCCCCAACGATCTGATACAGCCTGTCTACACTCAATCGAGAATCCCGGCTAGAAACAAATAGAGCCGGACTTCTACTCTCACCCATACTCGCCAACCAATCCGAAATCGCCTCAACCGTAGCAGTTGCCAGATCGATCGGTTCTTTATCAATTCTCCCCTTCCCCTTGAGCATCAATCTCGAATCTCCAGGGTGAAAATCCGCCCGATCGAGTCCACACACCTCAGCACGTCGGAGCGCATTATCCCACAGCAATCGCAGCATCGCATAATCCCGCTTACCCATGCTCGTCGATCGATCGATCCCATCGATTAATAACTGAAATTGCTCGATCGAGATCCCCCTCGTATCCTTATATCTTTGAGCCTTCACCGACTTAATATCGTCCAATCTAAAAGCACACAGTTTCCGCTTGTACGCATGAGTCACAAACGACTTCAACGCTGCCAGCCGCGCATTCACCGTTCCCGCCGATAATTGAGCTTCCAGCAAATGCCCCCGATAGGTAATCACATGCCCGATCGCTTCCCATTCGGAGAGTTGGAGAAAAGCTAAAATCGTCTCAGGGGACACCGCTACTTGGAACTCCCGCCGAAAAAAATCTCTGAGTCCCGCCGCATAGGATCTCCGCGTCGCAGGTGAAATTTGCAGTTGGAGAAACTCATCCCAGACACCTAGCGCAACTGGTTTGACAGTCAACTGCTCTTCTACAGCAGCAGATCCACCAAAGAGGTTTGGGGGAGTGGTGCGAACGATCTTAATTGCTGGTAGGTCGGTCGCCATATTTATCTAAAGAGTGAACTAAAATAGGGGCAATTGAGGAACATGGGAACCGAAAACCAGGTTAATGAAAAGTCTACTTTATTTATCGATATCAACTTCATTAATGACCAGCGGCTAGGGTTCGGGCAAACTTATTCGTCTTCATCCGTTAGTGTTGCGTCGAGATCGAGATCGACTTGGGCAACCAATGGCTGAATCCGGTTTAGCAGATCGGTACTAACTGCCTGTAAATGCTTGGTAGTTTGAATATCTCGTGCTAGAAAATTCAGAAACTGACCTACTAAAAGTGGATCGCTACTTGACTCTCCAGTAGATGAGAGCGGTACCTGCCGCTCGGACAAGGCTGTTTGCAACCCTTGTGCTGTCATATTACTAAGATCCCACACGCGATCGAGAACCCGCAATGATGCCAGTAATACCCTGGTGTCATTATCTTCGGCAAAGTCTTGTAAAATTTCTGTCAGATAATCATCGATCTCTTCAGGATGGTCGCGGAAATAGGCTTGGGTAACTTCATCAAGGGTTCTCAGTTTTCGCATTAGTTCGCTCCTTTTTGAAGATTCCAAGTACTGCATCAGAGCAGATAATATCGATCGGAGTCAATCTCGATTCCCGTGAAGATAGTAGCATGGGGTTTTTTGTATAAACCCTCGAAAAGGGGGATTCTGGAAATTAACGAGACGGGGTTTGGGTTAGCTGCTCAACGATCGCGTCGAGATCGATCGAGTCAGAAAACTTCCGAAACTCATAGCGACCATACAAATTGATGTGCTGCCAAGCAACAGGAGAAATCTGTCTCAAGTCCTCAACCCCTTGAACATCACCAAGCTGCTCTCGATGGTCGAGAACACTAGACAAAATCCTGGCATTATAATAGAGAATGCAATTAGCAATCAAACGTCCGCACTCGCTCCAGAGTTGTTGCTCTAACTCAGACTTAAAGCGTAACTTACCAAAATTAGCGTGAGAGATAGCTCGGCGTAACTGATGATAACTTTCACCCCGATTCAATGCCCGCTGGACATTTTGACGCAACGGTAAAGAGTCAATATAGTCAAGCAAATATAAACTCTTCAAAATATTATCGTATTCCCATAAAGCGCGCCGAGTCTTATTCTTCCGAGCATAAGCACTGAGTTTACCAACAATAATACTTTGAGTAGTTTCCTTCACTGCCAGTGAAACCATAATGCGTTGAATATTCTCCCATTCCTCCACAATTAATTCAGTATTAATTTTACGAATCGGCTTGATGACGCAATCCTTATCATAGTTACTAGGATGTTGAAATCCATATAGAGACTTGCTAACCTTGTCATATATATCTTTATAGCGAGGAGCAAATTGATAACCGAACGAATGCAGGATAGCAAAATTAATCTCATTCGTACCGTGGGTATCAGTGGAATGAATGTTCGGCTGAATATCAGTCGTATTGTTGAATAAAATATCAAATACAAAGTGACTCTCATGCTCATTAGCACCAATAATTCTGGCATTAACCGGAATATGATTGGCAACGAGCGTGTACGAGACAACCCCCTTGTTCAGCCCAAAATACTTGGGAGAGTGACGTGAATTAATTGTATTAATTCGAGCTTCAAATTTCTGTCCGTCACTACTAGAATGAAGGAGATTACCAATATCATAATGATGAAATATCGATAACTCAGCAATCGCATTACTAATGAGGTCGTTTGCATCTTTGAGTGTTTCTAATCGAATAAAGTTTTCCGAGGTAGTGCTAAGAAGTTGATAGCTAATATCAGAGATTTGACCCATCCGACCCATACCCATGTTATTACCCCAGGCAATCAAACAAGCAATAATTACATGCTCATCAACAGCTTGTCGATGATAACGCCCTAATACATGCTCGAAAGCTTTGATAAAATGGCAATGCCGATCTACAAAGTGAAGAATACTCGCAATATCAACTTGTTTTAAACTATCAAAGAGTGGTGCATTGATGAGATCGATACCTTGAGGATATAAGAGATTCCAACTAACTTTGTTGCGACGCTTCTTAATCTGAAAGTGTTCGTTCTCTCCGTCAGCAATGCGACGATTAACTTCACCGATCCGGTTTTCAAGATTTCTCTCAAGTGAGGCTAAATGGTCGATAATTGGCTGGGCTAAAATAGTGAGATTATTACTAATCATTAATTCTTGCTTGTCTTGCCATCTCAGATCGTCAATTAAGTCATCCTCAAGACTCCGAAAATGAATGCTGTTTCGACAAGAGATATCACCCGATTCTAATCCGTTGCGGAGTAATCGATAGATTAAAAACTCATAGCGATCTGGAATTAACTGCTGTTCTTGTTCGCGAGATCCTGTGTAGAGATAACTTGTAACAGAAGCTGGGAGACATTCGACTGGAAATAAGTTACTCTGAAATTCTTTGAGTGGCTTACCCTTCTTGAATGCTAGTCTCAAGAAATCGATCGCTTCAATTAATGTATCATGAGCTAGTGTTGTGGTAAATTCAACTGTTAATATTATCTGCCGCAAGTGCAACTTAAACTGATGAGCTAATTTATCAATTTGTTCCCATTGAAAGGCAGTTTCGTCAAAACTGACTATCTTCGCCATTCGATCGGCAACAACAATCAACTTTGGACGTGGTAGAATCTCAAAGATACTAGATTGAACCGTTTTAAAAGGTGTATTTGCTTCAATACTTTCATCTGTCAGCACCTTGAGAACCTGTCCGGCTTTTTGAAAGTTTTCATTAATCTCAAGATGACATTCATATAAACGTTCTTTGGCAACACTTTTAGCTTCATCACTATAATGCCTCACTTTGGAGATTAAACAGTTAATTAAATTGTCTGAGCGTTGCTGATATCGATGATGAGCAAAACAGATAATATAAATATAGGCTGTCCATTTATTCAGTTGTTTCAATCTGGCAACGGAGTAATAACCTACTAACGCAGCATAATATTTAATACTCTCATTGGAGATCTCCATCTCTGGTAATAAATTTTCGGCGATCGTGTAGAGTAAATATAGTTGTTCGCCTCGCTGGATCTCATATTTAGTTTCTTTGAGACTAAAATTTCTAGGCTCTTGTTTGAGTTGAGTAATTTCGTATAAGCCTGGTGATTCTGCCAATAATCTTTCAAAGGCTTCTAGCTCCGATGTTTGCAATCGGTCGCGTACAATTTTTGTCAATCTATTATGCTCGTTAGTCAAAGCTTGACTAACGATGTCTTGCATTAAGGTATAACCTGGTATTACAATTCTTTGGTCTGTGAGTTAATTGATAAGTTCGCGAAACACATAAACGGGTTTGCTGTAAACCTTTGCCGATTGTTGTGCTTTCTGTTCGAGTTCTTGACGTTCTTCTTTCCCACAAAGATGATAGCGATGGAGTTCGAGAATTAACCGCTGTTGTTTAAGCCGCGTCTGTTTGTCAATTACTTTGATTCCACCGAGCTGTTTGGAATTAAAATATTGTTCGATAATATATTGAAAATCGTTTTCAACCTCATCAAATGTAAATATGAAGAATAGATGCTTTGCTCTGAAGTATCCTAATTGAAGAATGAAATATACTTGAGATTTAATTGAGCCAAATACTTCAAGAATCTCTAAATCCGATCGTGATAGTGTGAAGTATTCAATTTGTTCTTCACGGGTAAATTTAGGTCGAGCGTAAATACTCTCAATTTCATCAGTAGCCAGAATCTTCAACCGCTTGTCCTTACGGTTGACTTCAGTACCTCGATCTTTCATTTTGGCTACTCATTATTCAATTTTATGAGTCTCAGAAAGTATACTTTCTGGGACATTCTTTAATTATGTCTCTTTCCATGTCTCAAAATACCTTTCTCTTAACCTTTAAGGCATAATGAGACGTAAATACATCTACAGGTGTTTGTATGGCTTTGGTTGGGTACGCAAGAGTTAGCTCGTCTGGGCAGAGTCTTGACGTTCAGTTACAGAAACTCAAACATTGCGACAAGATCTATCAAGAAACACAAAGTGGTACCAATCAGCAGCGTTCTCAGCTTGCTGCTTGTTTGGAATATGTCCGAGATGGCGATACATTAATTGTGTCGCGGTTAGATCGGGTAGCTCGCTCTACTCTTCACCTTTGCACGATCGCTGATGCACTCCAGCGCAAAAATGTCGCTTTGCAGGTTCTCGACCAAAATATTGATACTTCTGATGCTACAGGTCGGTTGCTGTTTAATATGCTGGCAGCGATCGCTGAATTTGAAACCGAACTCCGCTCTGAGCGTCAGCTAGATGGCATTAATAAGGCAAAAGAGTTGGGTGTCAAGTTTGGGAGGAGTAAACGATTATCTCCTCAACAGGTTGTGGAGCTTCAGCTTCAACGCCAACAGGGGGTTCTGATTAAAATCTTGATGAAGGACTTCGATCTTTCTAAGGCGAGTGTCTATCGTGACCTTGGCAAGTCTAGTTCGGAAGTACCATAAAACTCAGAATCCCCCTTTTCGAGGGTTTATACAAAAAACCCCTAAGTTGTCTGCCGATGCTCGCGGATGTCGATCGACCAGAGGATTTACCTGTTTGGGATAGGTTTAAAGTATAACTTTGAGTTGAGGTTTTTAGCTATCTGAAAACGATAAGCTTTTAGATAGAAGGAAGATATAACG
>NZ_JBGSQZ010000019.1:0-12161 GCF_041737865.1 Chamaesiphon sp. | reverse complement strand
TGCAAGGGTTCTCGGCGGATAATTTTAGAAATCGATCGAGAACCTCAAGATTTGCAAGTTGTGTGGCGGCTAGATTCGATCGCTAGACTTATTCAGCAAGCCCTACTTAGTCATGCTTTTGTCACCTTAACAGGGGTAGTGTTAGATGTTAGATGTTAGGCTTGAACACGCAAGCGGTTGCTTCATTTCCTAATACTTAAAGCCCACAGCCTAAAGCCCACAGCCTAATACCTAAAGCCCACAGCCTAAAGCCTAAAGCCTAAAGTTTAAAGTCTAAAGTTTAAAGTCTAATTAAAAGAGAGTTATTCTCAATAAGTCTTGCTTGTTGCAAATAGACCCCAAGTTAGGTATCATGGTAACTGACTATAAAAATTGGGTGATGAGCATGTCATTCTACACAGCAGACTCTCTCAAAGCTGAATTGCACGAGCGCGGCTGGCGACTCACGCCCCAACGGCAGATCATTCTAGATATTTTTCAAAACTTAGCGGCGGGTAAACATCTGAGCGCAGAAGACTTGTACGATCTGCTCCAAGCCGAAGGACATGATATTAGTTTATCTACTATCTACCGTACGGTCAAACTCATGGCACGGATGGGGATTTTGCGCGAACTGGAGTTAGCCGAAGATCATAAACACTACGAAATCAATCAGCCCTATCACCATCACCACCATCTGATCTGCGTCAAATGCAATCAAACGATCGAATTCAAAAATGAATCTGTCTTGAAAATCGGTGACAAAACTTCTAAAAAAGAAGGCTATCATCTACTCGATTGCCAATTAACAATTCATGCCGTTTGTCCTAGTTGTCAGCGATCTATCTTACCAGTGTAATAGACTTCCTGCAAAAGTTCAAAATCAATCTACACATATAATTGTCGGTATATTCAACCAATCTTTAGCGATCGGTAAATAATCATTGGGATAGTTGATGTTAAAAGATAGAATAAGTAATTTTGTAGGAGGTTTATTGACCTTTATTTACTTAGAGCGACGTTTGGGAACGGGTCGATCGCTAGAACTACTAGATATGTTAAAGGCACTATTATAGATTGCCTCATTAGCTTTGGCAGACTTAAATAAATCTACCACAGGCTGTGGATAATCGACCCCAAGATTCATACCAAATCGCTCCTGCTCCACAGGTAAAAGTTTCCAAGGCTCATGTACCTTAGCCGCAGGAATTTGAGCGAGTTCAGGCAACCAATGTTTAACATATTTACCCTCGCGATCGTAATCTAGAGACTGTTTGGTAATATTAAAAAAGCGGAAACCGCGTGCATCATTACCAACACCTGCTGTATAGTTCCAATTCCCCCAATTGCTACAGACATCATAATCAATTAGTACAGATTCAAACCATTCTGCACCCATCCGCCAATCGATCCCCAGATTTTTGGTTAAGAAGCTGGCGACATTTTGCCGTCCGCGATTGGACATAAATCCAGTAGCAGCCAGCTCTCGCATATTGGCATCTACCAACGGAAATCCGGTTTTGCCCTCGCGCCACAAGTCGAACCGCTCCCAGTCTTGTTTCCAACTGAGATCGACGCCTTGGAGTCCCGAACGTTTGAACATACTAACGCCATGTTTGGCACAAATAAACCGAAAATAATCCCGCCACAATAGCTCAAAAATCAACCAGTAAGTCGAGTCATTTTCGATCCGCTCATCCTCGTATTTTCGGACTTGTCCGTCGATATATCGCGGTGATAGACATCCAAAAGCCAACCAAGCTGAAAATTTAGAAGAATAATCTGCACCTAACATGCCATTACGAGTTTCTTTATAAACGCGCAATCGATCTTGCTGCCAAAAATAATCATTTAATCGATCGATTCCCGCAGTTTCGCCACCGTGGTATGCCAAAACTCCCCGCGAGTCATGCTCAGGTGCTTGGGCACCCAAATCGGCAAGGCTGGGTAATTTACCAAGATCGAGTGTGGGTAGTGGGGGTAGATTAGCTGGTGTGGGTAAAGGTTTTTGGATCTGGGAATCTCGTTCTACATCCTTGCGAAATTTGGTAAATAGTTCGGGCAAATTTGGCAGATCGAACGGTAAATCCTGAAGTCGATAAAGAGTATGACCCCAAAAAGATCTTAAATTAACATTAATCGCTTTGAGCGATCGTTCTAGTGTAGTGCTGACATTAATTTCTTCGGGCGTAACTTCGTGATGATAATAGACATCCGTAATTCCCCATTGCTCGACTAGTTTAGGGATAATTACTTCTGGTAATCCCCGCCGGATTGTCAGATCGCTACCGCGAGATTGCCAAGATTTTTGTAAATCGGCAACGCTTTCGAGGAGAAATTGCGATCGAAATGCACCTGTCTTGGGAAACCCAAAACTAGTCTGACCAAACTGGCGATCGTCAAAGCAATATAATGGAATGACGATCGCATCTTGTTTGAGAGCATGAGTCAGTGGCTCATGGTCGTGTAAGCGCAGATCGTTCCGATACCAGATCAAAATCCGTTTAGTAGCCATTATTAAACCAATTGACAGTTAAAATTTGCGAGTCGATCCAACTGAGTTTTAACAGGAGAGGACTTAAACCCTAAAGTAGCCATCAAAGTAGATCGATACCGGAATCTAAGCTAACACATCTAACCACTAATAAAGCAGGTGCCATACCTGCTTTATTGATTGACATTGCAGATCGACGAATAGCTGTAGAGTTTCCCCTAATTTCTAACAAAGAGCAGAAGCTATGGCTTCGGTGTTTGCTTGGTGCAACACATTGCTAGGCGGGTTCCCCGCCCAGCACGGAAGTTCCCTCCGCGTGATTGCATCCGCTAAATCCCCCACCTTTTAGATGGATTGTGCTTGGTTCATTTTCATGGACGGGAAACCCGTCCGAAAATGAATCCGCTTTTTAGGATGGGATTTAGACCCCATCCTAAAAACCTCGCTGTCTCGTTGGCGTAGCCTCTCCATCAGGAGAATTGCACGCGCAACCATCAGGAAATAAAGGCGGGCGCGAATCGCTGTCAACTTTACTGGGCGGAGGACCCGCCCACATAACTGTCAACTGTCAACTGTTTAACTACCGAGCGATAATGCTGGGCTGTCCACAGATGATGTATCAGTGGAAGATGTCGAATCGGGATCGGAATATTGCTCCCAGAAATGTGCCAGCTCTCTCGCTTTAGTCGTCCACTCAGCATCGATTTGATACATCCGGCGCGGGCGACCGCGACCTTCAACTTTTTTCCAGTACCCAACGATGGTACCGGAACCTTCCAAGAACTTGATGGCACTGTACAAGACGGTATCTGAGAGCCGATATGTGGAAGATTCGTGCTCCAATTTGGCAATCAATTCAGTACCATAAGAATCGCCTTGAAGTAGAATATCAAGAATATAACAAACTGCCAACTCTTGGTTGAGATAGAGTGGGGGCGGGTTGCGGAAAAAGCAATAAATATCTTCAAAGTTCATAGCTGTTACCACCTTATAATGTTGGTGTTCATAGTTCATTCTCACCTAGCGTCAAAGCTGGATCGAATGTCGAGAGTGTCAGTGCTGACTTTAAGCAGGTTGTTACGATAAATCTGTAAAAGCAAGACCGGAAAACAATCTCTGTAGGTAACGGGGGGAGCGGATTATTCGAGCGAATCTAAATACCCAGTTTTTAGCTTAACTCATTCAATTTACGTCAAGGGATAATTATCCTATATTCTTATTAATTTCTTAACTAATATTTATGTCGAATCTGGAAATTAACAGCAACACTCCGCAAACGGTTAAAAAAATTGCCGCCCAACTCCGACGGGTAGGCTGGGCGGGATTTTGGCTGCAACTTATTTTAGCTGTGGTTTCAAGTTTAATTTTCCTATTTGCGTTGCCCTTTGCCAGCACGGGCGCGACTAATCCTGGTACGGGTGGAAGCCTACTTTTTGCCGTAGGTGGCTTGCTGGTGCTATATGGTAGCACCTACTGGTCATTTCGCTATGTCATCATCTCTCGCAAACTCAGAAATCCCGATCTCCGTCCCAAGAAAGCTGAGACGATTAAGATTGTCCGCTGGGGTTTATTATCTTCCGTGCTGGGGATGGGATCTAGTGTACTAGGCGCAGAATCGATCGCCGGAACGCTGCTGGGTAAGTCCCTATCCTCTGTCACATCTTTTGCCGTATTTAGCCCTGATGCTTTGAGTAAGATTATTCAGCCTTTGGATATTTTTATCGTTCTCGCTAATACACACACGATTACAGCTCATTTTATTGGCATTGTTGGTTCGCTGTGGTTATTAAACCAACTTAATAAACAGGGGTAGTTTTTGTAGCTACGCATCAGCTCTAGATTAAAATAATTGATAATTGATAATTTAGTTTTTAATACCTGAAATATAGCTGGCGGGCAGTGCCCGCCCTACGCAGTATCTTTAGATCGAGATAAAACTAATTTTTTGGATGAAGTTAACTAAATATCCGATCGATTAGCAAGTTGGGGTAATACTTGATTTAACTTACCACTGCGATATCCTTCTAGATCTAAAGTAACATAGACAAATCCAAACGACCGAAAGGTTTCAGTTAGTTCTAATAAGTCAGTATTGGTAATAAATCTTTGGATCATCTCTACTGGCAACTCAATTTTAGCAGTGTCTGCTGTCGATCGAACTCGGACATTTTCATAACCCAAGCGACGTAAATAAATCTCAGCTCTACCCACACGATTTAATTTAGGAATCGTAATTTCTTCACCATATGGAAACCGCGAACTCAAACAGGGTTGGGCGGGTTTATTCCAACATGACAAACCGAGCGATCTGGCAATTTCTCGAACTTCTAGTTTAGTGATGCCGAGTTCGGCTAATGGCGATCTAGCACCCCGTTCTTTAGCTGCTTGAATGCCTGGGCGATAGTCTTGTAAATCGTCAGCATTGACACCATCAATTACATATAGGTATCCAAGTTTCAATGCTAATGGCTTGAGTGTGTCGTGGAGTTCGCTCTTACAAAAATAGCACCGATTAATTGGGTTGGATGAATAATTTATGTTGTCCATCTCGTGAGTTTCGACAATCTGATGAGCGATCCCGATCGAGTTTGCTTGCTCGATCGCATCTTCTAATTCTTCAGGCAATAAAGATGGTGATTTTGCAGTGACTGCCAAAGCTCGATCGCCCAAAACATCATAGGCAATTTTAGCAACTAAGGTACTATCAATCCCTCCCGAATAAGCAATTAAAGCTTGCTCCATTTCTACAAATAGATGGCGAAGTTGCTGTAGTTTTAGTTCTAACATTCGCTCAGATTAATCTCGTACTGTTATAATATTTACTATTTTGATTATATCAAATCTGTAGCAGAAGCCCAAGTGTGACGAATCGCTGTCTGCTTGGTGCAATACACGCTGAGGCTTCCTCAACTGTCAACTGTCAACTGTTGAACTTGTCACCAATGGAGTAACGTGAAACTAGAAACACAGTTAGCTAAACTAGCAGAACTCGGACTAATCCTCAATCCTGACATCACGATCGAGGATATCATTTACGCTGTCGATCGTCACGATTTGGAACAAAAGCCGTTTGAGCTGCTGCTGTTCTCGTTTGGGAGCGAAGTAGAGCGGGAACCGTGGGGACGACGAATTTGCAATCGAGTCTGGAATTTTGACACGGAGTGTATCGTCTCTACTGGCGACTATGTAAAAATCGTCCAAAACCTGTGTCTGCTGACTGGATTGCCAGACGCTCTGACAGATATTGTGGACTATATCGATCTAGCAGCAGGTGAGTGCTGGCTGGAATATACTATTCAAGACAAAAGACAGCACTGGACGGTAGATATTAACGATGATTGGGCAGATATGTTGACGCTCTCCTATGTGATGGAAGAGATTCAGCACGATGGCTGTCAGTTTTACGCGCTCGATAACGGTCAGGCGATGATTTTAGTATACTGTACTCCAGCAATAGCCTCAAAACTAGGCGATCTGTGCGATGAGGATCTGGAGCCAGTGATTCCGGCTTAACATGAAGAAGCATATCTAATCATGAATATTAGTTGCAAAGCCTCATAATTGGGATGGCAACGATCGAATCGAATGATAAGCTGCAAGGAACTATTAAATCATTGTTGATAGTACCTGCGATCTTTATTATCGTAAAAAATTATGTACAAGAATAGATTAGGTCACTCCTTATTCGATGTAGCTATGCCCGCTGCACTTGGCTCTGGAGTAGTAACATCGCTGGCGATTTCCCAGGGACAACACCCCGCGATGGCGATCGGGATTACGGCTATCTCCACCGCATTCGCCGTCATCTGTCACCGATTTGATTTGATCTAGGTGAGATTTTTATTCTCATAATTAAATTACTGGCTCGATCGCGCAGACTCTGCCAATCTTCCCGCACAATTTCAGCTTGAGGAAATAAAGAGCCAGCTAATCCCACCGCTACCGCCCCAGCAGCCAAAAAATCGGCAGCATTAATGACCGTCACTCCACCAGTGGGAATCAGGGGAATCTGACCGATTGGCCCCTGTAGTACCTGTAAATAACTAACCCCACCCACCGCTTGAATGGGAAATACTTTTACTGCTGTTGCGCCAGATTGCCACGCGCTGACAATTTCTGTCGGCGTCAAGGCTCCAGGGACAATCGGAATTGTGGCGGTAGTTGCAGCTTGAATCAGACTCAGATCGAGATGTGGCGTAAAAATATATTCAGCACCACAAGCGATCGCATTGCGGACATCGGCTAGACTCAATACTGTCCCCGCACCGATCGAGCAATCTGGTAATTCTGCACGTAGTGACTCAATTAATTCCCACGGTCGATCGCTATTGGCGGTGATTTCAATTAATTTAATCCCCCCAGCCGCCACCGCCTGCGCCATCTTTTTGCCTACGCGCAGATCGCTCGATCGAATTACCGCGATTACCCGCTGTTGTTTGACAAACTTTAGCCAATCTTCCCCGTACCTGTGCATCATCAATTACCAATTATCAAACCGTTTTGTGGGGGTTAATTCTCCATCCTGTGGGTTGTAAATTAAATTTTTAGCTTTGTCAGGGATAGTATCAATCCGCCCCTACAGATGCTAGCTCTCGACTGATTTGACATCGGTAGCGTAGTCTTGCACTGCTTGAGTGATAATCGATCGTAAATCGACATAAGCCTTCGCAAAAGGTGGCTGTCGCTGCGTTAAACCCAAGAGATCTGCTGTTACTAATACCTGTCCATCACAGCCTGTTCCTGCCCCAATACCGATCGTCGGAATCGAGAGTTTTTGGGAGATTAGTTGAGCTAAATCAGCGGGAATATGTTCTAAGACGAGCGAAAATGCACCCACTCGTTCTAAGGCGATTGCGGCGGAGATCAGACGTTCTCGATCGCTTTCTGAGTGCCCCTGTTGACGATAGCCTAGTTGATGCACCGATTGAGGTGTCAAGCCAATATGTCCCATCACGGGGATACCGATCTCAACCAGCCTGGATACCGTCTCTACCATCGCTGGATACCCGCCTTCAAGTTTGACTGCCTGTGCGCCTGTCTCCTTGAGGATTCTTCCGGCTGATGCGATCGCATCCTCAATACTAGTTTGGTAGCTCAGGAATGGCAAATCGACCACAATCAGCGCATTTTTCACCCCGCGCTTCACTGCTTGAGCGTGGTGGATGATTTCAGCGAGAGTTAGGGGTAAAGTATTTTCATATCCCAACGCTACCATTGCTAGAGAATCACCGACGAGGATCAGATCTACTCCCGCTGCATCTAAAATTTGGGCGATCGCAAAATCCCACGCTGTCAGCGCGACGATCTGTTTTCCATTCGGTTTGTATTGCAACAACTGGCGAACTGTCAGCATAGATATTCTCGATCGAACTAAGCTAAAGTGAGTCTGAGAAACGATTTGATGTTGAAATTAGATTTGACTGCCAGCTTTGGTAGTTATACACTTTAGATTAGGGCTTACTACTTGAGCCTAGAATAAAATAGCACTCCCTGAATTTATTATGAGCGATCTGCCAGTTGAGTCATCCGAGAATAAGGGTGCGAAGACACGACAAATGTTAGGGATGAAGGGTGCTTCGACTGAAGCGGCTTCAATTTGGAAGATTCGGTTGCAATTGATGAAACCGATTACCTGGATTCCGCTGATGTGGGGGGTTGTCTGTGGTGCGGCGTCTTCGGGTGCGTATACTTGGTCGATCGAGAATGTTCTCAAAGCGGCATTATGTATGTTAATGTCTGGGCCATTATTGACTGGTTATACTCAGGTAGTAAATGAGTGGTACGATCGCGAGATCGATGCTGTCAATGAACCTTATCGTCCGATTCCTTCGGGGGCAATTTCGGGATCTCAAGTAGTCGTCCAAATTTTCATCTTATTATTTGGTGGGATTGGGGTTGCTTATATTCTCGATCGAGCTGCAAATCATGACTTTCCAATTATGACTTGTTTGGCGATCGGTGGTGCGATTGTTGCTTATATTTATTCAGCTCCACCACTAAAGCTAAAACAAAACGGCTGGTTGGGTACTTACGCTCTAGGTGCAAGTTATATTGCCTTACCTTGGTGGGCTGGTCATGCTTTATTTGGCACCCTAAATTGGACGATAGTTGTGATGACACTATTTTATAGTTTAGCAGGGCTAGGCATCGCGATCGTCAATGATTTTAAAAGTGTCGAAGGCGATAAGCAGTTTGGATTAAAGTCTCTCCCAGTCATGTTTGGGATTACTACATCTGCTTGGATTTGCGTACTGATGATTGATATCTTCCAAGCTGGAATCGGCATCTATCTGATTACCATTCACCAAAATCTCTATGCAGCAATTCTGTTATTGCTAATCATCCCACAGATTACCTTTCAAGACATGTATTTTCTCCGTAATCCTTTAGAAAATGATGTCAAATATCAAGCTAGTGCCCAACCTTTTCTAGTCTTGGGAATGTTAGTCGCTGGTTTAGCTTTCGGACATGCTGCGATCGGTTAATATTGTCGAGCTGTCGATATAGAATGCCTGCGACTAAAGTCGCGGCTAATGTTGCAAAGTCCGGTTGTTGCCGCGAGCGGCAAAAGCCTGCCTACGCGGACTAATAAACTAGTCCGCGTAGACGGACTTTGCATTCTGAGGAGCGGTTTCTAACCGCTTGGGTTGTAGGTAGCAACTTGGGTTAACTAGCCAGCAAAGCCCAACCCCACAAGCGATCTCTGGCATATTTTTTTGATATCGACATAATTTATCTGTAAATGATCGCCATTTCATCATTCTGGCGAGGTTGGGCGGGTTTTGTCCGCTAATTATTTGTTTTAACAATGAAGTTCTAGCAAAAACCCGCCCCTACAAGTCCCGAACGATGAGAAAATGATGGTAAATTTGTGCTATTAATGTTAGAAATAATATCCAACCCGTAAAAATTTTCAGCGATGAGGGTTTGGGCGCACCTGCATTCAGTATCTACCATATGATGAATAAACCCCTCGGCTCAGTAATAGAAGGTTCGCTCACTGGTGGATTGGAAGTGCGACTGCATCCCGATATTTCCGTCGAAGATATGCGGGTGGGCAAATTTTTGGTAGTGCGAGGACGACAATATGATTTCTTTTGCTTGTTAACAGATGTCTGTTTGGGGACATCGAGCGATCGAATTTTAGTCAATCCGCCTCATCCAGAAGATGACTTTTTGCTCGATGTTTTGTCGGGGAGTGGTACTTATGGCACGGTAAATCTTTCGCCGATGTTGATGCTCAATAAATTTAGTCAAATTCCACCATCACTAAATGGCGGCGCGAGTCTAAATGGTAACGGTAAAGGCAAAAAAGCTAAAAGTGAAAATGGAAAAGCCGCGCTAGCATCATTTGAAGCGCAGACAAATATGGAATGGGAGCTTCTGCCCGTCAAAACAGTTCCCAGCCACTTCAGCCAAGTATTTGATGCTAATGAGAACGACTTTCGATCGGTATTTGGCTGGGAAGACGATCCGACGCGCAAGAATTTCTCGATCGGGCAACCATTGGATATGGATGTTCCGGTATGCTTAGATTTGAAAAAGTTTGTCGAACGGAGTAATGGTGTATTTGGAAAATCAGGGACGGGAAAATCATTCCTGACTCGACTCTTACTCGCTGGCGTAATTCGCAAAAAAGTTGCCGTCAATCTGATCTTTGACATGCACTCAGAATACGGCTGGGAAGCCGTGCAGGAAGGCAAAAATGTCCGCACGGTTAAAGGATTGCGGCAATTATTTCCCAACGAAGTAGTCGTCTACACTCTCGATCCCGAATCCAGCCGCGCCAGGGGCATTCGTGACGCGCAGGATCTCTATCTCACCTATGAGATGATCGATATCGAAGACTTACAATTAGTATCGCGCGAACTGGGGTTATCAGACGCCGCCCTAGACAATGCCAATATTCTAGCCAGCGAATATGGTAATACTTGGATTAGTCGCTTACTGGAAATGACAAATGAAGATATCACCATCTTCTGTGAATCGGGGAAAGGGCATAAAGGATCGATCTCTTCTTTACAACGCAAATTAATGCGGCTAGAAAAGCTCAAATATCTGCGTCCAATCAGCCGTCAGGATAATCTCAAAAGTTTGATCCAAGCTCTGAGCGCGGGTAAAAATATCGTAATTGAATTTGGCAATCAATCAGATTTACTATCCTATATGTTGGTGACAAATATGCTCACCCGCCGGATTCATAAACTATACGTCAATAAAGCCGAACAATATCTCCAAAGCAAACAGGAATCCGATCGACCTTATCCACTGATTATCACGATCGAGGAAGCCCATCGATTCTTAGATCCGGCTATTGCCAAGAGTACCATCTTCGGCACGATCGCTCGGGAAATGCGGAAGTTTTTCGTGACATTACTAATTGTCGATCAACGTCCATCGGGTATCGATAATGAGATCATGTCCCAAATTGGGACGCGGATTACAGCGTTAATTAATGACGAAAAAGATATCGATGCGATCTTTACAGGCGTATCCGGCGCACAGGGTTTAAAATCTGTGTTAGCAAAGTTAGATTCCAAACAACAAGCGTTAGTATTAGGACATGCCGTACCGATGCCCGTGGTAGTCCGCACTCGTCCTTACGACCAGAAATTCTATGAAGAAATCGGCGATCCCGATTGGGGTACGAAGTCGGATGAGGAGATATTGGTAGCAGCAAAAGCAGCACAAATGGATTTAGGATTTTAGGATATAACAACATTAATATCTTCACAAACAACAATTAATTCAAAAACTATGGTTCGGCATCTAAAAAAATACCTATTTTAATTCTTTGGATTGATGGGGATGATGTGTTGGTAGGAGAGGTAACTTAATCGAAATATCTTAGTACAGATCGCGCACAAGTTTGTAAGCTGCACTAAGCGAGATATGACCACTTTCTACCGATTTAATCAATTTCTGAGCATCATCAGGACTAATCAGTTTATGTTTGAGAGGTTCTTTTAAGAAAGAATAAAATTTTGTCTTGTCTAGACCGTTAAGGTTAGACTGTCTCTCATTGATTTCAGTTTCTTTTAGCTTTTCATTGAGTTCATTCAATAACTGTTTGCGCTTACCTTCATTAAGTCCACCATCTTTGATCAGTCTCGATACACCATAGAAAGCGGCTCCGCCAACTACTGCCGCACCTGCAACAGCAGCAAAAGGAGCGGCCACAACGAAACTAATACCTGTTAATGCGGTAACTAGAGGTATAGAAGCTGTTGTTCCTATAAGTGATACTGCTGTGGCTGCTCCAGCAGCCCCCAACACAGTTATTCCAGCATCTCCAAGAAGCCCGATTGTATCATTGGGATTTTTCTCTAATTGTTCGATTAATTTTATTAACTGTTCCTTTGTTAATTTTGGTTCGGCAGCCATTTTAAATATATATTATTTTAGACAATAAAGAATAGTTTGTTTTTATATTAAGCAACAATAATATCACGAAAGATATTATTGAATACGTCTGAAAAAAGAGAGAAAAATGTTTGAATAATTTCAGCAATATCTTTTCCCACTCCTGGAAACTGCTTGTCGAGGTGGCTCTCCCGCTAATATGGGGAGAATGGGGTAAAATGTAGCGATAGCGGAATTTTAGCCCCCTCCCCAATATGGATTTTCACCTAGATAATTTATTGAATCTACCTAATGTTATTGTTGATAGCTATGCGAACACACTAGA
>NZ_JBGSQZ010000007.1:0-10065 GCF_041737865.1 Chamaesiphon sp. | reverse complement strand
TTGAATCGCGGCTCTCACACCGCCAAAGCCGCCTACAGAATAAGAAACGATGCCTGCCGGACGAAAATAGTACTCTTCTAAGAAATGATCCATCAAATTACTCAAGCCGGGTTGAATGGAATGGTTGTACTCTCCAGCTACCACGACAAAGCCATTAGCGGTTCTAATATGCTCCGCTAATTCCTCCATTTTTTCAGGGGCTTGTCCCTGTTCGTATTCTTTGTACATGCGATCGAGAATCCCAAAGTCATACTCTTTGGCATCCGCAAAAATTACCTCATGATTTCTCTCCTGGAGTCGATCGATAGTGAATCGGGCGGCTTTGATCCCCTGGCGATCGCGTCGGTAAGAACCGTAGAAGACGACTGTTTTGAAATTCATAGATTACTCGCCTCATCCAGAATTTGTTCTTTCATGAGATAATAATTACTCCATAAATGAGGCTTTATCTACATATATCCTTATCTACGGAACAATCTATTGAATCTATCAAAAGGCATAAATTAGAGAGTCTTGCTTTAACTGCGTAACTCATGACCGTCGAATGATTCTGGTTGTACTAAATGTTTTTCCTCACTATTAGTTACCCCTATCGAGACCCGATTCTCCAGGGGAGAGGCTACTGTGCCTACGGCAGGCTATCGCCAACGACTTCGCTCGGTAGGAGTCCGCCACCGAAAATTACCTGTGCGAGCAGTTCGCAAGCGTTCCGCAACTCATAGGATACGAATTTGGCTGTCTGATGATGACAGATGATAATTCCCCACAAGCGTCCATCTTTGATGAGGAAAATCGTCAAGGATGCACGGACACCCATATTCTGGAGGTATTCAGCGTGACAGGGATCGGGACTGCGGAGCATGGCGCGGCTTAGATCCGTAAGCTGTTCCGTTAGTGGATTGAGAGCGGGAATTAGTTGCACTGACTCATCCTGAACGTCAGAGATCGCCCCAATCCGATTGGAGGGAAACATTTCCCGCGCTGGTTGGGGAATATCCGACTTAGGGAAATGCAAGCCCAGATAAGAATCCATTTCAACTACTTTCTCTTGAAAAGGTGTTCCACTTGTCTGGTCGGGTGACCCGATTCGTGACAAGTTAAGAAAAACCGAGGTTTGTCAAGGGGAGAAAGAAAAAATGTCAAACTGTTACTAGCAAAGAGTTAGAACCAAATTTGACACATGCCTAAAAAGCGGACAACAAATCGCGACCACGCCAAGCGACAACAACGTCCGATGATGGAAGAGGAGGTGATAGCAGCACAACTAGAACAGCTAGTCACACCAGCAGTAGTAGCACAAGAGAAGTACTATCGCCAACTCGGAATGAGGGACAGAATCCTGAATCTGCCGCTAATGGTAGCAGCAGTGCTGACACTAATCTGGCGAGATGTAGCTGGAGTCAGAGAACTCAGCAGAATACTCGCCAGAGAAGGATTTCTATGGTGTGAACCAAAACAAGTGAGTCAGCAGGCATTATCACAGCGATTTTTGACATTTCCCGCCGAAATATTTGAGAAAGTATTCAAGGAATTACTCCCAGAATTTGAGCGAAAATGGCACAGTCGCAAGCAAAGACCACTACCGGAAAGCATTCAATTTGCCCAAACTAAATTTGCGAGAATTTGGGCTAGTGACGGTTCAACATTAGAAGCAGTCTTCAAAAAATTAGAAAGTCTGGCAGATGTGCCAAAAAATCAATTAGCTGGGAAAATAGGAGTAGTCATCGATTTAGTAACTAGATTACCAGTAGAAATTTGGTTTCAGGAGAAAGCCGCCGCTAGTGATATGAAATTTGAGGCAGATATCTTGAAGCTGGTTAAGCCCCAGACATTGATCTTGCTAGATCGAGGATTCTGTCATTATCAGTTTTGGCAACAACTAATCGAAGGAGATGTTCATTTAATTACCCGACTAAATAACAAAGCATCATTTACGGTCGAGAGAGTCTTGAGCAATAGTTACAGCATTCGCGATCACCGCGTCAAAATGGGTGCTGGTACTACTCCCTTCCCGCCAGAAGAGTATAGATAATGGTTGAACCCTATTACTGTCTGACGATTATTTTCCAACCGCAGAGACACAAAGGGCACAGAGAGTATAGAGAAATTGTTAATCTATAGTCTTAGAGCGGGAAGGGAGTAAGAAAATTCCTTGTATCACAATGAGACTAGTAGAAATTAGAGTGGGCAAATCTTGGTATTCTTACTTGACCAGCGTGCTCGACCCACTGATTTTACCTCCTTATGTAGTTGCCGATTTGTATGGCAGAAGATGGCGAATCGAAGAGGCATTTAATACTGTCAAACGATTGTTAGGCTTGAGTTATATCTGGACGGGTTCACTCAACGGTATTAAATTGCAACTCTGGGGGACTTGGCTATTTTATGCTGTTTTAGTCGATCTCGGTGATGCTGTCGCAGATGAGGTATCTCTTCCGTTCGGCCGCATTTCTTTAGAGATGATTTATCGTGGTCTTTATCATTTCTATGTTGCCCATCACAAAGGTTTAGCTACTGACCCTATCAAGTATTTTGCAGATCCAGCAAATAGAGATCTGGGAATTGTTAAATCTATCCGCAAACCATTCCAGAAATTGATTATTGACCCCTTCCCAGATCGAGTGAACAGGGAAGGGCTATTCTTTTTTGAACCATCCGCTCAACCCTGCTTGACAACTGCACTCGCGCCTTAACTTGTCACGAATCGGGTGACCCGCCCAGTTGGGAAACAAGCGACGTTTGTGGGGGAAGCTTCCCCCACAAAGCTCGCGCCCCAAGACCGCACTTTTCGCTATCCTCTGCGATGACTTCACCATGTCCATCCGCAGCAAATTTGTAGAGTATGACTCGATCGAATTCAGTTAGCTTCCGCACTTCTGCGACCATAATGCGATCCAAAGCAGGCAAATCGGCAGTTGCGGTCAATTGACTACTAGCCGATTTTCCTTGCAGAATTGAGTCTTTCGCTAGGTGATAAAAACTTTGCAAAGGAATATGTTCGTCTTTTTGGGTTGGTTCCAATTCTAGAATTAGATAGCCATCAGGACTCCGATGAAAAACAGCATCAAAGATCCGGTAATTATCCTTAGATTTTGTTACCCATACTTTCGTATAATTGTTACCATCGAAACTCCGATCTGTCAATCCAGCTCGAAATTGCTCGACCTGGAAGACATCTAAAAACGTTTCCAATGGCTGTCCGATGACTCGACTTGGAACGACTTCAAACGCACCGATCGTATTATTGCTAACTTGTAAAATCTTTAAATCTGGCTCTTGCAAAACCAGCAATATGCCATGAGATTGAATTTCCATTAAAACATGAACCGATGAAGATTTTAAGCTGATGGGATTAAAATTCTGGGGATCTGGATTAGCAACTTCCATTTTCACTCATCTAGATCGTATTCGATTGTTAGTCGAGCTGGATGACAGCGTTTTACCTGGGTTTTAATTCCTTGAGCAGCTTCGCCTTCAAGGTCTTCGACATAGCCACACACCGCTTGATGAGCTAACTCTGCACCACGAAAAGGGCCAAAGTAGTAAGTACATCGGGGCTGAGTTGTCAAAACTTCAATCCACCAAGCCTGCCCCAAGAAATCTAGAGCATTAGTCCAGATTTCATCGATCTTCATCAGTGTTTTATTATTTAAAATTTGATTTATTATCAAGCGTAGTAAAGAAAAAATATCTTTTCATTATTGTGTCGATTCTTTTGAGTTTTTGTAAAAACTAATAACTTGAGAATACTATGGTACAGTTTCAAACCAACATCAGATGCTACCCAAGCTCCATAACTCGCTCGGAAAGTGTTAATAGAAAGGCTAGGTTTGTTGCTGCTGTAATGGCATGGTGTGCCGCAGCAGGTATGAAAATAAACACTCCCGCTTCCAAAACAAGCTCTTTGCCTTCCAACGTTAATACACCTTGTCCTTCAATTACATTAACAGTGGCATTACGCGGATTAGTATGTTCGGCAATGTGCATTCCTACACCTAGCATCATTAGCGTATATCGGCAGTTAGCATCTTCTAATAAAATCTTGCTCTTAACTCCAGTCTGGGGATACAGCACTTCCGGCTGTCACGAGGTACACTTTTTTATCCTTAGCCTACTTGCTGAATAGCTTTCATGAATTAGGTTGTACCTCATAGCTGCCGGAAGTGCTGTATTCAATGATATCTGCCCAGCGAATTGCAGCAGTATTCAAGGATATTATCGTTTCAGTCATGGGATTATTCCTTTAGTTGGGAGAGATTAATATGAATAGAAACACCCGTGGATTAAATGTCATAAATTATGGAAAGACAATTTTGGAGATCGGTGCATGTCCCAAAAATATGTAGGCAGCAGATCGCAGTACACTTTCAGAATAGATGATTTTTTGGACAGCTAAACTTGGCGCACGTTTTGCGGTGGCATTGTAAGTTGCGATTTCACCTTCGGGGCTAAAATCACTAGATATTTTATTGAGGCTCAACTCCCTATCTCACTAGAGAGTTGAACGGGATGAATAAACTTTAGATAACTAAGTCTTGACTAAGCCATTGCCATGGACATTTGACGGCAAGACTCGGCACAGTGACGACAAGATTCGGCACAACGACGACAATGCTCGTGTTCGTACTTGGCACATTCAGTAGCACACCGATTGCAAGCATCGGCACAAACCGCACACAGTTGTATATGTAAGTCGGAAGTGCGGCTCATAAATCGGGTGCAAAGAGCGCAAAGATCGGCGCAATCACGGCAGGCTTTGATGCAAGCAGCCATCATCTGCACCATGTCACTATCCAGACAGGCAGTGGCGCAAAATTCACAGTCTTGGAGGCATTTAAGGCAGGCTTCGATACAAGCTTCGAGTTGAGAGTTACGAGATTGAGTAGTAGTCATCAGATTACTCCTAAAAAAACGTTTGCAAACATTTTGATGTTTGCTGCTCTAATTTTCACTAATAATCTAGAATGAATAAATCAGCCTATAGGCATAGAATATTTAATTATGCTCGTTTTTCTACCACGATCGTTAGATGAGCAACCATCGCGCCAATCGATCCCACAGCAGCCAGAATCGGGAAGAAAGCCGCACTGATGGCACCACCAACCACGCCAACAGTTAAAGGAATTTCAATTAATATATGCCCCTCTTCATTTTTGAGAATAATCCGCCGAATGTTGCCTTGATGAATCAGTTCTTTGATTTTGGCACCCAAGGCATCACCCTTGATACTAAATTCTTCAACTCCAATCTTTTCTTTTTTTTCTTCATGCTCGCCAGTTACTAACTCAGACTGGATTGTTTCGACATTTTCTTGAAAGTTGTCATTTGGTACATTCATGTTATTAGTTCCTGTGGTTAGTTATATTTACAAATTAAAGAAGATCGGCAGTAAACCGATCGCGGGTAGTCGGTTGCTGCAAAATTAATTCTTCACCGCCTAAAGGATGTTTACTATCATTGGCACATCCTCTCCTTTGGAGAATCGATTGTCCGCCAACAGAGATAAAAACTTTAGCGTTAGGATCGAGAGTACTAGCTGTATGAATCACTCGATTGATTCGATAAATCCGTTCGCACGGCATCTGTCTGTGCCGAAAGCAGGCTATTCAAACACTTATCTGCACCGTAAGCTCATTCCGCAAACTAGAATAGCCAGAGTAACCAGGATTCGCATTACTAGGTATGATGCTCCAAAGTTGTCCGAGAGCATTGCTACATTTAGCAATCGTTAGTCGATTGTTTTTACCATCATCGATTGTAGTTAAACAATTGTCAGTGCCTGTAAATGGAGTTTGCAAGCGATATAATTGAGGATTTGTTTCACTAGCTGTTAAACTCCAGCGTTGTTCAGAAACATTAGCACATCTAGCCATAGTTAGTTTGTTATTATCACCATCATTAATAATATCTAAACAATATCCCGATCCTGTCAATGTATTTCGCAAACGATTTTGCTTGACCTGAGCGTTAACTTATTGAGATAATAGACTAACTAGAACTAATGGTAAAGCTATTGCAATTTTTTTGAATTGCGCGATCGAAGCTTATATCTGCATTTCTTTTATTCTATTAGTAAAGATCGAGAATTTTCATCTCTCAAAATAGAGAGCTTTTAGCTGTGGATCGAGTCAATATGTATAGGGAATTTGAATTTAAAGATTAGATCGATCGTATCTCTCGATCGATTGAAATTGGCGATCGATCTCAGTTTTCCCATTTGAGTTTGGTTTGAATACTCGACTTGAGTGCAAGTACCCAACCTAATAGTTGCCAAAATCGGTCGATGGCAGTTTTCATCATTCAAGTCCTGTTGGTTAAAGTTCAGCTTGCTACTTTGCCACGCGTCGTCCTGCACCCGAACAAGTTCCTCTAATTGTAGTAGTCGATGGGTTAGCTGTACATCTGGCAATTGAGAGAGTGTTTTGCAGTTGAATCTGTTTGTGGCGATAGATTAGTCGTACTTATATCAAAAAATATTGTCCCAGCTTTTATTCTTCTACGCGACTCGATCGGATTTCTGTTCTTTGAGAAATTTCTACCTTGCCAGGTTGAAACCATTCAAAGTTGATGTTCGCTAAACGAGCTTAAATGTTTCCAAAGAGGGACGTTTTTACTCAATAGAAGCTGGACTATAGTTGTGAGCGGTGATTACCTGTAGGGAAATCTGATTCACAAACAGATAAAACACCAGATTTCTCCTCGAAGTATGACTTAGTTCACCTCGATCGCCCAAATTACTTTTTAGTTAATAGAAGCCCAATGGTTACTCTTCTTAGAACATCTGGTTTACTCTTAAGCTTACTGGTTGCAGTTGGCGGATCGAGCTGTACTTCACTTCAAGAGCGCAGTAATGTACCACAGCAGTCTACTTCTGTTACTTCTACGGCACCATCCTCTTCTGCACCTCAAGACGATCTAAGTGCGGTTGTGCCAGTTGTACGCCGAGTTGGATCTGCCGTCGTGCAAATTAACACATCGCGCACAGTGCGAGAATCAGTTGAAGGTTTTGGCTTAGATGAGTTTCGCGGCAACCGAGTCCCGCGTCCAGAGCAAGTGCAGCGGGGAACGGGATCGGGCTTCATTACGACTGCCGATGGGCAAGTGATTACCAATGCTCATGTGGTTGCGGGTGCAGATACCGTCACTGTCGTTCTCAAAGATGGCCGAAATTATCCAGGGCGCGTGGTTGGCTCTGATTCTATTAGCGATCTGGCAGTTGTTAAAATCGACGCGACCAATTTGCCGACGATACCATTAGGCGATTCAAATGCCTTAGTCCCAGGACAACTTGCGATTGCGATCGGCAACCCGCTCGGACTGAGTAATACCGTGACGCAGGGCATTATCAGCGCGACAGAGCGATCCGTTGCGGAAATTGGCATTCCAGACAAACGAGTTGCCTTTCTCCAAACGGATGCTGCCATCAATCCAGGCAACTCTGGTGGACCGTTGTTGAATGCAGCAGGAGAAGTGATTGGTGTCAATACGGCGATTATTCAGGGCGCACAAGGAATTGGATTTGCGAT
Organism: Chamaesiphon sp.; assembly: GCF_041737865.1. Taxonomy (NCBI): domain Bacteria; kingdom Bacillati; phylum Cyanobacteriota; class Cyanophyceae; order Gomontiellales; family Chamaesiphonaceae; genus Chamaesiphon; species Chamaesiphon sp. The sequence continues at coordinate 2,539 of NZ_JBGSQZ010000007.1, read as the reverse complement.
TCCGATTAACACTGTGAAGACTGTATCTGGGCAACTTGCGACGAAAGGACGAGTCGATTATCCCTACATTGGAATTCAGATGGCTGCTCTGACACCACAGCTACGAGCTGCGATCGATCGCAGTAATCTTGGCTTTCAAATCACACAAGATAAAGGAATTATCGTGTTAAAAGTATTGCCGAACACCCCGGCTGCTCGCGCGGGAATGCGTGCAGGGGATGTAATTGTTAGCGTCAACGGGACTGCCATTGAGAGCGTCAATCAGATTCAACAGCAAGTTGATGCCACCGGAATTGGCAAGCCCATGCAAATAACCGTGAGTCGGAACGGAAATGCTCAACAGCTTGCGGTTCGTCCAGAAGCATTACCTGCTCGACCGTCTAGTCAAGGTTAGAAGCATAATTGGCGATCTCGCTTGAGGATTCTGTAAAATATAGGATCTCTTAAAATTCTTAAGACGATCTTGCTGAAGATCGAGCCGTGCATGATGTCTTGACAGTATCAAAAAATTATGCGAGCAGCGATCGACCTGAGCATAGACTGCGATCGAAAACAGCACAATTACATCGTCACTTTTATCATATTTTATTGCCTAATTTTCATTGGCAGCACAGCCCGATCGGCGATTGTCATGGCAATTTCCGAATCACAGAATGTTATCTTAGCTGTAGACTCGAACTAGAGTTGTGGCAATAGAGATCGACTCAAGCTTACTAATTGTGGTCTTGTTGCATTTCTCTCACTCCGCATAATTCGATTGCGATGCCAGCCAGCGGGATCGATAAAAACACGCCAATTAATCCTGCCACCTTCGCACCTACGAGCAATGCAAGAAACATAATTACCGGATTCAGATCGATCGATCCTTGCATAATTTTAGGCATGAGCAGGTTTTCTTGAACTTGCTGAAGCAGAATGCAACTTACCAAAGTCATTAGTGCTAGAACAATTCCTTGCTGTAAAATAATCAGCGACACTAAGCTGACTCCCAGCGTTGCGCCAATCCCTGGAATCAAATCGAATACACTCACGATCGCTGCCAATCCTAATGGAGAATTAACTCCTAACACTAGGAACACAATATAAATAGAAATACCAAAGAAAACACTCAGGATTAATCTTCCCCAGAAAAATCCCAGGAAGTTTTTTCGTACCACCTCTGTAACGCGATCGCGCATTCCGATCGGGAAAATTCGCAGTAGTAAATTCCACAATCGTTTGCCATCAAATAGCATAAATAAAGCCACAACTGCAATAATCACTAAATCAAGCAAATTTCCGAAGATATTCTGTAACATTGCTAACCCAAACCCTACTGTAGAAGGTACTTGAGTCCGAAGTTGAGATTCAAGTTCGCTCAGATCGATATTGATGTTCCATCGCTGGAGAAAGACGATCGACTGCTCGACAGATGCGATCGCGTTATCCAATAACTGTGGTGCCTGAGCGATTAGCTGCTGTATCTGTGAAAAAATAGCAGTTCCGATTGTGGCGACGATCGCCACTAACATTAATAGACTGAGCAAAAAGGTCGAAACAACAGCAATTGGGCGCGGCATGATGCGAGCTAGCCACTGCACTGGAAAGCTCAGTAAGAATGCAAAAATTGCCGCAAATATAAAAATAATAATTATCGAGCTAAAGTAGACTGCGATTTGAACGATCGCCCACGCCAGCACGAATAACAACACATAGCGAATTAGCTTGGTGTTGTTAAAATTATCCCAGATTGACTGATGTTTGGGTTGGCTCATGTATAATTATTTCTCGCTTTAGCTTGAATCTCACCTGAGCAATGACACGCTTTACTTTCAGCCTGATTGCCTTTGATATTGCTGTCGATATCGATCCTAAATTTTTAGTTCCACCTTCGATCGTACACAAGATAGCACTTGCTGACTCTCTACCTTTAGGGAGATCCGATCGTCTCCTCAATTGTAGAGAGTACATGCGATTTTGAATCGTTATTTTTATTTGATTCACCAGCATTGATGGGGTCGGTTGTCGAGGCATTTTGCAGCACTTCGATCGTTGTCTGCAATCGAACGGTGGGGGTGGTTGCTAGTTCAGTTTTAACAAGATAGCGACGCTCATTCTGAGTACCGGAGCCAACGGGTTGAATTTGCCATTGAGTTTGGAGATAGTTCTCGATCGCTAGCGATCGATCCTGAGCGAGCGTGCCAATTTCCGATGGGGTTTGCCCAGATTGTAGCTCGATTTGCAATGTCGGATTTTGTTGGATCGCTCGACCGATTCGATCGAGTATTTTCGTTTGGCTGGGTGGGATTTGCGATCGATCTAACTCAAAGGTGACTGTTGCCAAAATGGGAGCGAGTCGAGTGAATATCACCTCGGCTGTCGGATAATCTAATTGCCTGCGGATATCCTCGACCATTACTGCTTGTCCATCGCGATCGATATCTCGCTCGCTCAAGTAACTAATCTGCATTTTCAACGGTGCCACGGGGCTAGTAATGGCCTCATAACTCACCAATCGAGCTAGGGGCGGTAGTATTAAGGATTCGATCGCTAGTTTGGC
>NZ_JBGSQZ010000329.1:0-6738 GCF_041737865.1 Chamaesiphon sp. | reverse complement strand
GGACTTTTGTCCGTCAATCAGGTTCGGATGATTAATAAAAATTATGATTGATTATAGTTGCATCCTAATTTTTAATGAATTAAATTAGATCGATTAACGATCGATCTAATTTAATGCCATTTATTGACTTTTTCAGCAAGCCCTAGGTAAGCACCTAGATCGATTGTCGTCATCGTCGCGAAATCTGGTTTCGTACTCATACAAATTTCCATGCTCCTTGAGGATCTACGTCTATATCAATCGATTCTTTGGCTAAGATAATGACATTGCCAGTGCGTCGATCGATTACCGCTAAGTCGATTGAGCAATATTTACTAGTTAAGTCACAATAAAGCTGGAAACATTTTAATGCCTGTGAGGTAGTGTACATTCGATCCATTTTTTATAATCTTTCCTCACCCATTTATTTCGAGCGATATTGAGGTAGGAGCATATAAATTGCTCCTACCTCGATCGAATCTTAACCCACCAACTCTAATCCCCGCTTACATAAAGCCTCAGCAGTGATGCCATTAAATGCCATCAACTGACCCGCCGTAGCAGTAGTTTCGCCGCGCTTCCAGGCAAAGGTATCACGGGGTGAATTCGATCGCAACATCACAGGTTCTAACATTGCAGGTGCGCCACCTGTAACGCCGATTAAGGCATTGCCACCAAAGATTTCGGCGAACTTCTCATCAGAGAGGAAGCCGCCGTCAGGTTCGCTACAGGTATCCCAGGCGACATCGCTAGGGCGATAGAGGCGACGCGGATTGATAATCGAGACGATTTTCGAGCCGATGCCTTCGGTTTTTAAAAACGCAGCGGCTTCAAACGCTGGTGCTAGCGTCATGTCGCCGATAACTGCGAAGACTAGTTGCTTATCGCCAGGGATGTCTTGCAAGACTACCGCGCCATCTTCCAAACCCTGACGAGTTTGGGCGAAGGTGGTGCGGATGGGTAAGGGTGATTTGCTGGCGGTGATGACTACGCCTTTATTTTGGGTAGTTAATGCCCAGTCATAGCAGACTTGGATACTATTTGCATCGGGTGGGAAGACGGGGAAGACATTCCCATTTCGCATCATTGAGGCGAAGTAGGCTTCGATTTCGGGGCGTTGGTGCGTCCAACCGTTGCGCCCCTGTTCTAGTGCCCCTGCGGTGTAGAGGGTGATGGTAGAAGGTGTGGGACGTCGCAGTTCTGCCATTGCTTGGGTGACGGTTTGCCAGATAGGTAAACCGTTGATAGCGAAGGATTCGTAGGAACACCAGAGGGTACGCGCACCCATCAAGGCGAGTCCTGCGGCTAGTCCCGCGCAAGCATCTTCGCTCAGGGGTTCGTATACTTGCCCGTCGGGTGCTTGGAAGTATAATTCGTCGGTGGTGGGGTGGATGATTTTCAGGGCTTGGTTGATATTGGCAATCCCTGAAGCTTCATTCCCATCGGCATTACTGACGATGAAGTTTTTGTCTTGTTGCCCCACATAGCCGACTAATCGCCCCATTGCAGTGGTGGATACTTTAGCTTCGCCGATTGCGTATTCTTCGAGCGGAAGGGTGCCGAGGTTAGGTACTGGGAAGACTGATTCGGTAATGGCTACTTTAGATGATGAACCACCGCCAGCACGTTCGCAGTTAGTGCGTACTAGTTCCCAGGCTTGGAGATGGAGGGCGCGAGTTTTCAAGCCACTAATAATGTCGGCATTATCGAGGGTGTGGTGAGCGTAGAGGTTATGAGATTTGGAACCTGTGGCGTGAACTCCCGCACCTTTGAGTTGTTTGATGATAAAGACGGTTAATTTGCCACTCATGGCAGATTTAGCAGCTTTATCCACACCAGCTAAAATGGCTTGAGTAAAGGCTAACCGTTGCTCGATCGACAATAACGTACTATCAACATATTCACCCGTCTGATTTTTATCGTCGAAATCCTTGGCATTCACCAAAATGACTTCATCAAAACCATTAACCGTCCAATAACTCAGCATCTGTTGATTAGTCTTGGTAGACACCATACTATGGTGCTCCTGAGAATAACCATTCCACACCAACACAGGTAAGAAATTCGTCACCGTCGGAAACGCAGTATGGAAATGCTGGATTGCACTGATAATATATGGCTCACCCAAACCACCATCGCCGACAGTAAAGGGGAATAATTTATCAGTGTGCAATTTCGCCGCAGACATGGCGAAATGTTGACCTTGACCGAGTGGCCCTGCTGGCGCGAGAATACCTGGTATAAAGCCGGACAAGTGCCCAATCAGCCCATCTTTTTCGCGGAACTTGTCGCGCAATTGTTGAACGGTATCGATACCCATCGCTTCGAGAGACCTGTCGAGAAACATGGCACTATAAAATCCAGGCGCATGATGTCCGACTTCGGTCAGGATATTCTTATGTCCGAGCATCACCAACGAAGCGTAGACTTCCGCTTGACTAGCAAATCCGCCAGGATGTCCCGATGCTTTACTAGCGCAGACTTGAAGCGTGAGATAACGCAGCGCGTCGGCATAGAGCAGGGTTTGAAAAGCAGCAGCGGGACTGCTGGAATCAGCTATTCCCGTTTGCCCAGCAGCGATAACTGGTGTCTTACCATAGGTATCGAATCCTGGGAGCAATTCCCCAAAATACTGAATCCCTTCGGCAAAGGCTGGAGTCTGAACCGCAGTAGTCATAAATAATAGAGTTCAATATACAATCGACCTCCATTATCCGATGTCTGTGACCCTTACGGATAGAAGTTATGGCGATCGCAGCGATGGAAACCGAACTACAATCGATCGAATTAGACCATCTCAGATCTGGGAGTGGGAATCGAACAACTCGATCGAGGGCAATTTACCACATATAATCAGGAAAATCTCCACAAGCTATTTGATGAGATTAGAACACAGGGTAGAACGGATTTAGGGCAGGCGACATGAGCTTTCAAATTCGTTTTTCTGAGAGCGCGAAACAAGATTTGCGGGATATTCGGCGTTGCGGAATTAAGGTCTAAAAGCCGTAGTAGGGTCAATTGATGAGTTGACCCTACTACGGCTTTTAGAGATCGAGTGGAGTTTTCTACAGTTTATTAGTAGCTTTAAACCGCTTTCTCAGACGGAATGCAGCAGCACCACCGACGAGCGTGCCGACAACTGTAAACGGTTCGGGAACGGCGGTGGTTGGGGGCTGTCCCTGCTGGATTTCGAGAGTAATTTTATCCTCAACTGCAGTAGTAAAATCACCAAAGGTGTTGGCAACCTTGACAAAGCTATTAGAACCACCTTTAATGTTGTTGTTATACCAGGCTTCTAAGCCAGACTCACTACCCAAGATGGCTAAGCCGTTGATAGCATCAATACCACTAGCAAGGGCATTATCACGAGCAGTTGCCGTGGTAGACGGTCCTGACCCGTCCCCAGAAACGTCAATTACCTGACGTAGAGAGGTAAAGCCATTTTCAGTGCCACCAGTTTCAGTTCCAAAGCGGGGAACGATAAAGTTAATAGCTGAACCGGGATTTGTACCACCCGTGAAGGGGCGGGCAGCAGCACCGATAGCACTGGCAAAACCTTGAGACGCAGCAAAACTATCAATCAGAGTCCAGTTTACGGCTTGCTGTTGAGTGCCAGTAGTTGACCAGTAAACGAAGGTAGCGGCAATTTTACCAGTACCACCATTGTTCTTCAGTCCATCAATGACGTTCCAAACCGCAGGATTATTAAAGGCATTGACATAGCCCGCCCGCTGTAAGTTGAATTCAGTGGTGTCTACACTGCCAGAAACATCGACCAGTAAAGCCAACTCCAGATCCACTAGTGTCGCGGCTTTTGAGGGGATGGCAACAAACACGCCTGCCAATGCTGTCAGCGTAATTGCAACGCCACTAAACTTAGCAGTTAAGTTACCGCTCGATTTGGCAAACAATCTCGAAAAAGATTCTAAATTACCTGAGTTAGATAACTCAGGCAACTTAAAGCACAATTTGGTCATCTTTTTTAAATTCCCTAAGAATGAAGTTACTGGATTAGTACCAATACTAAAGTGCTGTGTATCTTATTAAGCGTGGCTTGTTGCCAAACTCGTTCCCACTCGATCGACCATTCGCTTCAGTGGCTCTAGATTTTGCAGCTTGTATTATACGGTATATATCAAATTGGATAATACAGTAAATTCACAAAATTCCGAATCAGCACAATGGCTGATTATTTTGTCAAGTCAAAATAGATCTAAACTGAAAAATCTATCGAAATTTCTTACGATATCGCTGTCGATCGATTGGCTATAAATGCTTGTAAATGCCTGATTTATATCGATTTTGGCGATCTTTCCCAGTTGGATTGACGGAGATTTAATTTAAGCTAACGATCGAGTTAGATCGGCATAATAGCTGAGGCGCATACATTTCTGATTGCTGGCAATGCAAAGTCAGCATCGCCGCCACTCGATCGATTAATCTGGTCGATCTAATGAAAAGAGTTGAGTATCAACCGCACTGACATAATCACGATCGGTGAGAGTATCTGGAGTCAATTGCTTTGCGGCGATCGCTGCCTTAATCACATCTTTAGCCGTAATCTGTTGGTAATGATAACCAAAGATAAGCGAAGCAAATCCAGGGATACCTTGGCTCCGATACATCCCTTGATAAGCCAGTGAAACTAATTGAAACGGGGTAATTTGGCTGCTAGGTTCGATCGCGATCGTCAGAGCGATCGATTTAGGCTCATTGCTAATACTAGTTGTCGCCTGAACTGATGTAGTTGCAGCCAAGGATAGACAAAAAAGTGACAAACTGGCAATTGTAAAGTACTTCATTAGCGATCGGTTATCAATTATTCAACCTAATTACTATCATAAGACTCTTTCCTGAGTTGGTCTCGATCGATTGCCAAGTGATGGACTGCGTTGAAAATTGCCAGAACTGGAAAAAGATAGAATCGCCCGAGCGTTAATAATGAAGTTTGCAATGGGTACTATTTAAGAGGGTATGTGCCCCAATTTTTATGCAACCCCCAGCCAATTTCTTAAAACCCTGGATATATTTATCAAAACAGCGGTTCTCAGCACTTTTAATCGTGGGATTTTTGCTATGGAGTTCCCTTCTCATTATAGAAACTGTCAATGTTCAATACTCCTGCACTCCCATGATTAACTGGGATCGAAAACTGCGAGATCGGTGTCCCCCTCATACGCACAAAGATGGGAGAGTATCCCATAAGACAGGCAAAGGTAGTGATGGAACCGGAACATCTAATAAAGGCGGTGAGAATGGAACCGGAAAAAATTCCAAAGGCAGTGGGAATGGAACCGGAAAAGACTCCTAAGGAGGCCTCCAGAAATTGATCGCGCAGCATCCTGCCGAGGCAATAATTGCGGTTGCCGGAGTAGGTGCAGGAATTGCCGCGCTCGCAGGTGCGCCAATTCTTGTAATTGTTGGAGTAGGAATTGGTATTGGTATGGCTACAAAATATGCTTTGACATTAGCAAACCACACTCTTCCATTTATGTAGTTTAAATTTAATCAAACTAGTCACAATGCAACCATCTTCTGACCATCCTGAAACCTCTCCGCTTGTTCCTCATCCTGAGACTACTAATTCCATCACTGAAAATCCTAGTTCTATAGAAAAGCTAGAGCTATTCTCTAGATTAATGCCAGCATTATCTAGTATTTCCTTGAGTAAATTGATTGTGGGTGGGCTAATCTTTTTAGGTCTTCCAGTTACTTTCTTTGTTTTTACTAAAGGGACACAAATCTGTTTATTCAGTTATTGTCCTCCAATAATTGTAGATCCTCTAACGGATGATTTTTTGGCATTTGCAGTTGGATCGGGTACTTTGATGGTATTTACGACATTTGCTGCAATACCACTTCTACCTGCGATTGCTGCATCTATAGGTGTTTGGCTTGTGATGCAATATTTTAATTAGATTTGTCCAAATTAACTTTCCAGAAAAGAGAATGACCAGAATTACGATCGAACTTTGCAACATTTATAAGAATTTCAATCCGAGGGTTTTCCAAAAAGCCGATTCTAGAGAATATCGATTTAACTATTTATCAGGGTGAGTTTGTAATTCTCAAAGGAGAAAATGGATCGGGGAAATCAACTCTCTTAAATCTCATTCTCGGAATTGTCAAGCCTAGTAGTGGTACAGTCAGTCTGATGGGATTGTCTCCTCAACTTCCTGAATCTAAAATGTTTTGGCAGCAAATACGCCTGTGTCGAGAGCAGGGAGTCACAATTTTGATGGTGACTAATAACAAATCTGACTGGCATCTGTTGGAACAACTGGCAACCCGTACCATCACACTACATAAACTGGCAGAATCATCTAAAAGTTGTCAACTGGTTGAGGATAATCTGCCAGAGAATAAGCAGACAATAGCCAGGGTGAACGCACCAAAATGGGGTACATTTGGATCGATAAAAATTAAAACAGCCAATTCAATAGTACTTGTCAACTAGTTGCCATCACGACAATATCAACTGAAACTAAAATCAAATATGAGATTGTATTAATTAAATTTAGTGCAGCATAAAGCTTGACTAAATATCTTTAGTCAAATTGAGATTAATTGTGTAGCAAAAATAAGTTACAGAATGGCTTCCAAAAGTTCAATTGAATATTCTTCATCAAGCCCTGCTAGAAATCTCTTGCTCTTAACACTTAGCTTTCGGCTCTTGTTTTGACCAATTATATTAATAGCTATGTGCCTTAAAACAGCGAAGTTAGCTGGAGCATTATCCTTTCTGATTCGACTATCATC